>NZ_JBEZKL010000006.1:0-133835 GCF_040704695.1 Streptomyces sp. NPDC048411 | reverse complement strand
ACCCGGTCCGGCGTCGGACGGCACCGCCCCCACACGACCGGAGTGATCGTGCGGGGCATCGGACCGTCCAGGCCGGACCGGACGCCCGGGGGCGTGAGGGAACCCGCCCGCCCACAACGGACCGGCCCCCTGGAGGGCCGTCGCCGAGCGGGACGCGAAAGCGGGAACCCAGCGCATCCAACACCGTTCGGGATGCGCCCAGTACGCAACAGTGGGTCCAAGACTCACTTACGCACACTGGTGAGGAACGGTTCCGCACCCGGCACAGGCGAAGGCTCCGTTGAGATGCCGCTGACACTGGTGGCAGTCATCCATGGCGCCCGCAGATTAGGACCGACAGGACACCAGAGAAAGCCGCTCAGGTGAGGATCCTGTGTGGAAGCGTTGATTCCATGACCACCGCCCCCTTCGGTCCGCGCGAATTCCAGCTCGTCCTGCTCCGCCGGATGGCCGACCACCAGCCGGGCCTCGTCGAGGACGCCCGGCACGAACTGAACGCCTCGCTCTCCGAGATGCGGGAGGCGAACCGCCGCTGGCAGGGAGGGGGTACCTCCCATGCCCTTAAGGCTATGGGGGAGGTGCGCGCGCCCCGCGGCCGCGGTTCGCTGCGCCGCTACCGATCGGTGCTGGGCGAACCCGAGTCCTCCGTACGCCGCCGGATCGGCGACCTGGAGTGCGATGCTCTGCTCTGGCCGGTGCCGCTCTGGCCGGATCTATGGTTCGAGGTGATGGTCGCGCCCGGCGCGGCCGTATGGAACGAATGGCTGGTCAGAGCCCCGGGGGCGGCCGGCCCTGAGCTGCGCACCGTCGAGGATCTGCGCCCCTGGTCGTGCACCGTCGACGAGGTGGCGCGTGCCTTCGCCCCGGCCCGCCCGATGGAGGGCAGCGCGCCCACCCGCTGGGCGCTGGCGATCACCGACCCCGTGACGGGTGCGCTGTACGTAGCCGAATTCACCTGGGGGCTGTTCCAGCGACTGCTGCCCGGCTGACTCCGGCGCGCCGCCCGCATCTGTCGACCCGTCAGCTCCATACTCCCTCCGGCTCATCCCAACGCGCGCGATTCGTCCGGACGGCGCACGATGCAGAGAGGGCCGGCCGCCGCCGGCACCCCCATCAGCGCTCTCGGGAGAACCTGCCGTGACCGTCAGTCTTGAGCAGTTGCGCCGTTGCCATGTCGCCGTCGACCTCGGGGCCGCCCGCACCCGGGTGTACGTCAAGGGGCTCGGGCTCGTCGTCGACGAGCCGAGCGTCGCCGCAGTGAACACCCGTACCGGCTCGCTCATCGCCGTCGGTGCGCTCGCCGAGCAGATGACGGGCCGCACCCCCGACTACATCCGGGTGGCGCGCCCGGTCTCCGGCGGAACCGTCATCGACATCGAGATGGCCCAGCGCATGCTCCGCCATCTGCTCGGCGAGAAGCTCCGCCGCCAGCTGCGCCGCAAGCCGCGGCTGCGGGCAGCCGCCTGCACCCCGCACGACAGCGATCCCCTCGCCCAGCGGGCCGCCGTCGAGACCCTGATCGGGCTCGGCGCCCGGCGGGTCGAGCTGGTCGATACGCTGATCGCGGCGGCCGTCGGCTGCGGGCTCCCGGTCGAGCAGCCGGTCGGGAGCATGATCATGGTGTGCGGGGCGGCGACCACGCAGATCGCGGTGCTCTCGCTCGGTTCGATCGTCACGGCCGCCCGGATCCCGATCGGCGGCGACGCCATCGACCACGCGGTGATCCAGCATCTGCGCCAGCACCACGAGTTGATGCTGCCGAGTCAGTCGGTACGTCCGTTGCAGCTGGCGCTCAGCGGCAACGGTCTGACCCCGTACGGTCCCGCGACGACCGAGATCCACGGCCGTGACGTGGCGACCGGTCTGGCCCGCTCGGTGCACGTCGACACCGCCGCCCTGCGGCAGGCCTTCGAGACCCCGCTGACCGCGGTCCACGACGGCGTCGGCAAGGTGCTGCGCGACTGCCCGCCCGATCTGGTGGCCGATCTCGCGGACCGCGGAATCGTGATGGTCGGCGGCAGCGCGCTGCTGCCGGGTCTCGACCAGATGCTGCGTGATGCGACGGGCATGCCGGTACAGATCGCCGAGCGCCCCGACGTCTGCTCCGTCCTGGGGCTCGGCGCCATGCTGGACGGCAAGATCCAGCCGTTGGTCCTCAACCCGCTGGCCGCCTGACGACCGCAGGGGCGCCGCATGACGCATGAGGACCAGGGCGCGGCGGACAGGCCGGCGGCGGACCGCTCCAGCGGCGAGCCTCCCGGACTGCCGATGCTGCTGGAGGCGGTGCTCGGTGTCAGCACCGATCTCGAACTGCGGGCCACGCTCACCCAGATCGTGGACACCGCCACCGCGCTCACCGGGGCGCGGTACGGAGCGCTCGGCGTCCTCGATCCCGAGGCCGGCACCATCACCGAGCTGTTCACCTCCGGTCTGACCGACGCCGAGCGAGAGCGCATCGGCAGCTTCCCGGACGGGCACTCGGGGCTGCTCGGCGTGCTCATCGACCATCCGCAGCCGTTGCGCTCCGACGACCTGACCGCCGATGCGCGCTCCTGCGGTGTGCCGCCCGGCCATCCGCCGATGCGTTCCTTCCTCGGGGCTCCGATCCGGGTGCACCACGAGGTGTTCGGCAACCTCTATCTCACAGAGAAGATCACCGGGCATTTCACCGATACGGACATGGCGCTGATCCAGGTCCTCGCCGCACAGGCCGGGATCGCGATCGGCAACGCCCGGCTGTACGAGACGGCCCGGCAGCGGGAGCGCTGGATCGAGGGCGCGGCAGCCGTCACCACGGCCCTGCTGAGTGGCACGAACGCGGCCGACGCGCTGATGACCGTCGCCGAGCGGGCCAGGATCCTCGCCGATGCCTCGGCCGGGGTGATACTCCAGCCGACCGCGGACGGCGGCATGGAGATCGTCACCGCGTCCACGCTCGACGACCCGGCCAGCATTGTCGGCACCACCATCGAGCCCGGCTCTCCCGTACTGGCGCAGCTCCTGGGCGGTGAGCCGGTCTTCGTCGACGACTCGGCGACCGATCCGCGGATGACGACGCATGTACGGTCCCGGTTCGGTCCCAGCATGATGCTGCCGCTGCAGAGCGGCGGGCAGCTCATCGGCACCCTCGCTCTGCCCCGGCGGCGCGGCGGCGCGCCGTACACGGCGGTGGACCGGCTGCTGGCCTCCCAGTTCGCCTCGCAGGCGGCGCTCGCCCTGGTGCTGGCGGACGCCCAGCAGAACAGGGAGCAGCTCGCGGTGTACGAGGACCGTGACCGGATCGCCCGCGATCTGCACGATCTCGTCGTCCAGCGGCTCTTCGCGACGGAAATGATGCTCGAATCGACCCGTCGCCGGGCCGTCGCGCCGGAGACGGACGAGTTGCTCAGCCGGGCCGTCGACGAGCTGGACTCCACCATTCAGGAAGTGCGGACCGCGATCTTCGCCCTCCAGCAGCCGCCCACCGAGGCGCCCTCCACGTTCCGCGGCCGGGTGCTGCGGGAGACCGGGGGCGCGGCCGCCGTGCTCGGATTCCAGCCGTCGGTGCAATTCTCCGGGGCGGTGGACGCCCTGGTGCGGGAGCCGGTGGACCAGCAGCTCCTCGTGGCGCTGCGGGGCGCCCTGGCGGCGGCGCACCGGCGGGCCGGGGTGTCGGCGATAGAGGTGGAGGTGGATGCGACGGCGCGGCTTCCGGACGGACGGTCCGCGGTCCGGCTGCTGGTTGCCGACGACGGGCGCACCGAGGACGGCTCGCGCTCGGCGACCGTCACCTGGCAGGCGCCGCTCTGAGCGCGACCCGGGTGCTGGAGTGGGCGACGCCCGCCTCGTGCTTGAGCCTGCGCAGAAGTCCGTCCAGGGCGGCGGTGTCGGCGACCGTGGCGCGTACGAGATAGTCGTGGCCGCCCGTCACATGCACCACTTCGGTGATGCCGGGCAGCGCGAGCACCGCGCGTTCGAACACCTCGTTGGTCGTGTCGATACGCAGCGTCACATCGATGAAGACCACCAGGCCCGTCCGGGTGTCGGCGGCCGGGTCGATGATCACGGTGAAGCCGCGGATGACGCCGTCCCGGCGTAGCCGGCGCACCCGGTCGGCCGCGGCGTTGGCGCTGAGGCCGACCCGTACCCCCAGGTCGCGATACGAGATCCGCGCGTCCTCCTGGAGGACGCTGAGGATTTCCCTGTCCAGACGGTCCATACCGCGATTGTCGCAGCTTGTGCCGGATTGCGACTACGGAGACCTGAGGCCGGGTTCCCGTGCCCCCACGGAGTACGCCGGCGGGCCCACCGCTGCCGTCCGGCCTTGACCGACCGGGTGGACACAGCCGTCGAGCAGTCCCCCGCTCCGGCCGCCGAGGAGTCTCCCACAGGGCGTCGGGCCCACTCCCTGTCGTGGGGGGAGGCCGTTAGGGTCGGAAGGGTGACTCCTCTTCTGCCTGCGCTCCAGGACGGTTCCGGCCCGGCCGCCCCCCGGGAAGCCGTCCGGTTCGGCGGACACACCCTGACGTACGCACAGTTGGCCGCGGCCTCGGACGCCCTCGCCGCGCGGCTCGCGGGCGCCGGGCGGGTCGCCGTCTGGGCCACACCGACCCCGGAGACCGTGGTCGCGGTGGTGGCGGCGCTGCGGGCCGGGGTGCCCGCCGTACCCCTCAATCCGAGGACGGGCGAGCGGGAACTGGCCCATATCATCGCCGACAGCGCCCCGTCGGCGGTGCTGGCCGGGGCGGGCGACGTGCTCCCGCCCGCGCTGGGCGCGCTGGACCGTACGGATGTCGACACGTCGGCAACGGTAGCGAGCGGCGCCGGCTTCCCCGAGCCCTCCCCCGAGTCCGCCGCCCTGATCGTCTACACCTCCGGCACCACGGGCCCGCCCAAGGGCGCAATCCTGCCGCGCCGGGCGATCGCCGCCTCCCTGGACGCGCTTGAGGACGCCTGGCAGTGGACCGGCGACGACGTCCTCGTCCACGCCCTGCCGCTGTTCCATGTGCACGGTCTGATCCTCGGCGTCCTGGGTCCGCTGCGCCGGGGCGGTTCGGTGCGTCATCTGGGGCGGTTCTCCGCCGAGGGTGTGGCCCGGGAGCTGGGGTCCGGCGGCACCATGCTGTTCGGCGTACCGACGATGTACCACCGGCTGGCCGAGACCCTCGGCGCCGGTTCGGCGACGGACGCCGCCGGGCTGGCGAAGGCGCTCGCAGGGGCGCGGCTGCTGGTCTCGGGGTCGGCTGCGCTGCCCGCCCACGACCACGAGCGGATCGCGGCGGCGACCGGGCGCTGGGTCGTCGAGCGGTACGGCATGACGGAGACCCTGATGAACACCGGTGTCCGCGCGGACGGCGAACCGCGGCCCGGGACGGTCGGCGCACCCCTGCCCGGCGTCGAACTCCGGCTGGTCGAGGAGGACGGCGCCCCGCTCGCCGACCCGACGGCCGAGGGCGCTGTGGGCGAGATCCAGGTACGCGGCCCGAACGTCTTCACCGGCTATCTGAACCGCCCGGACGCGACGGCGGCCGCGTTCACCGAGGACGGCTGGTTCCGTACGGGCGACATGGCGACCCTCGACGCGGACGGCTGTGTACGGATCGTCGGCCGCAAGGCGACCGACCTGATCAAGAGCGGGGGCTACAAGATCGGCGCGGGCGAGGTCGAGAATGCGCTGCTGGACCACCCGGGCGTCCGCGAGGCCGCCGTCACCGGGGAGCCGGACCCGGATCTGGGCGAGCGGATCGTCGCCTGGGTGGTGCCGTCCGATCCGGGCGCCCCGCCCACGGAGGCCGAGCTGGCCGACCATGTGGCGGCTCAGCTCGCCCCGCACAAGAGGCCGCGCACGGTCCGCTATCTGGAGGCGCTGCCCCGCAACGACATGGGCAAGATCATGAAGCGGTCCCTCGGCGCGTAGGCGGCCGACGGCGCGGCAGGCGATCGCGGCATCCGACGGCGAGTCCACCGCGCAGGGTGACGGATGGCTGGTTAGCGTGAAAAAAGGGACCAGTCATCGAGTCAGGAGCGCAGAGTGATGGCCGCAGAACCTGAGGGCACGCCGTGCTGGGCGGACGCCATGTTCACCGATCTCGAGGGGGCGAAGAGCTTCTACGGTGACGTGCTGGGCTGGACCTTCAGCGAGGCGTCGTCGGAATTCGGCAACTACACGCAGGCGTACGCGAACGGCAAGGCAGTGGCCGCCGTCGTACCGCCCATGCCCGGCCAGGAGGGCCAGTCGGCATGGTGCCTGTACTTCGCGTCGCCCGATGCCGCCGCCACCGCCGCGAAGATCCGGGACAACGGCGGCGAGGTGCTGATGGACCCGATGCAGGTCGGCGACTTCGGCTCGATGCTGCTGGCCCGTGATCCGAGCGGGGTGACGTTCGGCGTGTGGCAGGCGGGGCAGCACGAGGGGTTCGAGGCCAAGGGCACGCCTGGTGCGTACTGCTGGTCGGAGGTGTTCACCCGGGAGCCCGCGACGGCGGACTCCTTCTTCTCCGCCGTCTTCCCGTACAACGTGAAGCAGATGAAGGACGACGCGATCGACTTCTCCATCTACGACCTGGGCGCCGACCCGATCTTGGGGCGGATGAAGATGACGGACGACTTCCCGCCCGAGGTCCCGCCGTACATCAACGTGTACTTCACCGTCGAGGACTGCGACGCGGCGGTGGCGAAGGCGACGGAGCGCGGGGCGATCCTCCGGTTCGGGCCGATGACCAGCCCCTTCGGCCGGTTCGCCGCGCTGAGCGACCCGCAGGGTGCGGCGTTCTCGGTGATCGACGTCAAGACGACCGGGGGCGACATGCCGGAGTTCTCCAACGCGACCACCTGAGCGGCGGCACAGTCCGGCCGTCCGGCTCGCCGGCAGCCGGTCGCAGTCAGCCGGTCGCTGTCTTTCGGCGACCGGCTGCTGTCTCCGCCCCTCCACTCGGCTCCGCACACACCCACACAGAAGCGAGAGCACTGCTCCGGACCACGAGCACCGCACTTGAGGGCATGGCGTCCGACCGGTCACGGCTGCGGATCGCGCGCGTCGTACCGGGTGAACCCGCGCCACCTCAGCGCGAGCAGCGACACCGCGACCACGCATGCGATCCCGCCCCCGGTGACCGCCACCGCCGGGGACGTCAGGTCGGCGACCGAGCCCGCCAGGAAGTCGCCGAGCCGCGGCCCACCGGCCACCACCACGATGAACACGCCCTGCAGCCGCCCCCGCATCTCGTCCGGCACCGCCGCCTGGAGCATGGTGTTGCGGAAGACCATCGAGATGGTGTCCGAGCACCCGGCGAGCGCCAGCAGGATCAGCCCGAGCCAGAGCTGACGGGTCAGCCCGAAAACGGCGATGGCGCTCCCCCAGCACATCACGGCGACGATCACCGCGAGCCCGTGCCGTCTGATCCGGCCCAGCCAGCCGGAGAACACCCCGCCCAGCAGCGCCCCCAGCGCCGGAGCAGCGACCAGCAGCCCGGTGGTCTTCGCGTCACCGCCGTACCAGACCACGGCGACGACCGGGAAGAGGGCCCGCGGATGGGCGAGGACCATGGCGCACAGGTCGCTGAAGAAGGTCATCCGCAGATTGGGCCGCGCTCCCAGGAAACGCAGCCCGTCGGCGACGGACGCCCGCTTCTCCCCGCTCCCCTTCCCCGCACCGTCCCCCCGTTCGGGAAGCATCGGGGGCAGCCGCCACATCGCGTACAGCGAGGCGGTGAAGGTGACCGCGTCGACGGTGTACGCGGCCCGGTACCCCCACCAGCCGACGATGAGCCCGCCGAGCATCGGCCCGACCAGTGCACCGGTGGTGCTGGTCATGGAGTTGAGCGCGTTGGCGGCGGGCAGCTGCTCGGCCGGCAACAGCCGGGCGATCATCGAGCTGCGGGCCGGTGAGTTGAGCGCGAAGCAGACCGCCTGAAGCGCGACGACCGCGTACAGCAACCCCACCTGCTCCACCCCTGCGACGGTGGCGGCGACCAGGGCGACGGAGAGCACGAACGAACCGGAGGAGCTGGCCAGCCCCAGCTTGCGACGGTCGACGGTGTCCGCGACGGCACCGCCGTACAGGCCGAAGACGACCAGCGGCAGGAATGAACAGATTCCGATCAGCCCGACCGAGAATGCGGATCCGGTGATGTCGTACACCTGGAGGGACACGGCGAGCGCCGTCATCCCCTGCCCGATCCAGGAGACCGTGTTCCCGAACCAGAGCCTGCGGTAGTCGAGCGAGGTCCGCAGTGGCGTCAGGTCGGCGAGTATGCGGAGGCGCTGGGCGGGTTCTTCGGTCGTTTCGGTCACAGCGGATGGTAACGACCGGCCCACGCCCGCCTTCGCCCGGAGCTGCCCTTGCCGCCGAAGCCGGGGCCTGCCGTCCGGCGCGGACCGGCGCGGACCAGCGCGCCAGGGCTTACTCGTTCACCCGTTCAGCCGCTCACTGCCAGGGAACTTCTGATGGGCCGGCAGGAGGGCGGGCGACGCCGTTCCGCGGCGGGGGCTGGGCGGAGAACAGCGTGGCGTACAGACCACTCCGACCAAGGAGTTGCACATGGGTGCCCGACTCCACCAGCCGGCCCTCGTCCAGCACCAGAATGCGGTCGGCATCCGAGGACAGGGCCAGATCGTGGGTGATCACGATGGTGGTGCGCCCTTCGGCGAGGCGCCGCAGCGGTCCGAGGATGCGCTGAGCGGCCACGGCGTCCAGCCCCGTGGTGGGCTCGTCGAGCAGCAGAACGGGCGCGTCACGCACCATGGCGCGGGCAATGGCGACGCGCTGCAACTGGCCTCCGGAGAGCCGGGCGGTTCCGGGGGAAATGACGGTGTCGTAGCCGTCCGGAAGGGCCCGGATGAAGCCGTCGGCGTCGGCTGCCCGCGCGGCATCCACGACATCACTGTGGGTGGCGCCGGGACGTCCGCAGCCGATGTTCTCCTCGATGGTGTCGTGCAGGACAAGTGTGCCCTGGGGAAGGAGCGTGATGTTCCGGCGGAGATGGGTGAGCGGCATCCGGTCCACGGACACGCCGTCCAGTCGGATGCTGCCGGAGTCGGGATCGTAGAACCTCAGCAGCAGGGCCGCCAGGGTCGACTTGCCCGCGCCGCTGGGGCCGGTGATGACCAGCAGCTCCCCGGGGCTCGCGGTGAAGGAGAGGTCGCGGAGAACCGGCTCGCTGTTGCCGGGGTAGCGGAAAGAGACCCGGCGTGCTTCCACCTTGCCGGATGCACGGCTGCGGACGGGCATGGGCACCGAATCGGCCGGGTCGGTGACGGCGGGCCGGGCGTCGAGGATCTCCAGCAGCCGCTCGGCAGCGGCAGTCGCAGCGGTGGCCGTCAGACCGAGCTGGCCCAGCGAGCGCACCGGCGGGTAGAGGTAGCCGATGAAGGCGGCGAAGGCCAGGAGCTGTCCGAGGGTCATCCGTCCTGCGGCGATCTCCCATGCCCCCAGACCGATGATCGTCAGGACGCAGAGCGTTTCGAGGATCTCCACGGCCTCGGTGTAGAGCGCGGTGAGGCGGACGCCGGACACCGCCGCCTTCAGCCGCTTGCGCGCCTTGTCCTGGAGCCGTTCCTCCTCGTCCCGCTGCCTGTTGTAAGCCTGGGTCAGAACGACGTTGACCAGCGTCTCCTCGACCACTGCGGTGATGGCACCGTCCGCCGCGCGTCCGCGACGGGACACCTCACGCAGACGCCCCGTGAACATGCGGGCCACGACGAAGAAAAGCGGGACCAGGACAAAGGTGACGAGGGCCAGATCCCACCGCAGCCACAGGGCGGCGGCGGAGAAGAAGATGGTGCTGAAGAGGGCCGAAGCCACCCCGACGATGCCGGAGACCACGAGCTGCTCGATGGCTTCCACGTCGCCGGTCAGTCGCTCCACCAGGTCACCGCGGCGGTTGCGCTGGAAGAAGTGCGGCGGCAGCGTCTGGAGATGCGAGAAGACCCGGGCCCGTAGCCGCAGTACAAAGCGTTCAGCGGTCCAGGCCGCGAGCGAACTGCCCAGATACCCCACCACCGCACCAAGGGCGGCCACGGCGAACCATTGACCGGCAGGCTTCCAGAAGGCGCTGACGGAACCTGCCTGCAGGGCCTTGTCGGTGAGTTCGGCAAAGAGCAGGATCGTCACGGTTTCGGCGATCGCGGCCATGACGGCGAACAGACAGATCAGGACGATCCAGCGCCGGTCGCCTCGCGTCAGTGGCCAGAAGCGCCGGAACGAGACGGCGATACTGATGGGATCGGTGCGGATCGGTACATCCGTCGCCGAGTCCTGGGTCGGCTCGTCAGGGCGGGCTGCATGCCAAGGTGAGCTGCGGAGGCTCATGGGCGTCACGTCACAGGGGTGCTCGGGCTATGGTCCGTCGCCATAGATGCAGGCCCCAACACTTCGAGGCGGACCCGCGCCGGAGCGCGAGCCAGCCTCGAAGCAGTTGGGATGAGGGGGATGTGCGGTCAGTAGCCGCACCACCCGCCGCCGCGACCGAATCCACCACGGCCGAAACCGCCACGGCCGAAACCGCCACGACCGAAACCGCCACGACCGAAACCGCCACGGCCATATCCGCCACGACCGAATCCGCCACGACCGTATCCGCCACCGCCGTATCCGCCACCGCCGTGACGGAAGAAGCTACGTGCATTCATCTTCGGCTCCTCACGAGGTTGGTGTGCCGCGCCTTGCTCCTACTGCGGCACCTCCGACAGTACGACTACCCCCATCTGCCGACAAGTCGGGCAAGAGCTGATTCGAGCGGAACTTACGAGATGCCCAGAATTCTGGGGGAATCACCGGTTATGCACCTCCTGCACACCCGTCCCATGCGACCCAGCGGCGGGCCGTACGGGGCCCTCCCTCAATCGACCTGACGGTGCCTCGCCGCGACGGGGCAGACCTGACTGGGCATCCACGCACCCATGGAAGTGCATATGCCAAAGACATATTCATGTGGCATATGCACAACCCCTCATCCCCTTGTGCGCACCGAGCGGTGCATCAACCAGGCTCACCCACACGGTTTCTGACGGTTCACAAGGCACGGGAAGCTCCGACCGCATCCCAGCCGGCGCACACCCCACCACCTCGGACCGCAGCGCCGCATCGACACCCACCGGGCCGATTCGGGCGAGCAACACGTAACCGCACGACGCGACTTCCTCGCGACAGCTCATGCCGTCCACCACCCCGTTGTGGGACGTTCGGCCGAGCAAGGATGCCCCGCGACCTGCGGTGATGCCCCCGGACGGACACGCACAGCGTTGCGCCGTCACCGGCCGCACATCACCGCTTCGGGCCCGCGGCATCACGCCGCGGCCCGCTCCCCCATCGCGAGTTCGACCTCCTTCAGCACCGACGTGCAGGTGTCCGAGCGAGCTGCATCGCGGAGTGGCGCAGCGCCTCCTTAATAACGTGCAGGTCGCCGTCGCCCCGATGCGTGCGGGTCGCCGCACAGGCGGGAGGCCCCGGACGCCGATCGGCGGCAGGCCGGCCTCACGGTCCGCCGGAACTCCTCGGACAGCCTCTCGGGGGCGCAGCCACGCGCCGTCGGGCTCGACGAATACCTTCCCTGTCTCCGTCCAGTCCGCGGCGCCCTTCCCGGCCGCCCTCTGCTCGGCGGCATGCACAGCTCCCGCGTCAGCTCCTGGGCAACGTCTCGGGCGGCCTCGGCCTCCGGCCAAGCAGGCCCCCCTGCCACCAGGGGTCCGCGTGGGGCCGCTTCCGCACCCCTTTGCGGAGCCGACGGATCCGGGACTCCAGGCGCCGGTGCTTCCGCAGGAGCGTCATGGCCCAGTCACTGGTCGCAGGCTCACCGTTCCACCTGCCTGCGGCCTCCAGCGGCGGGACCGTCCGGCCGGGCAGGCACCAGTGCGACCCGCTGTTCGAGAAAGCCACCGGCGCGCCTCCCTGACTCCGCCAACACTTCGGGCGAGCATGGGGCGAGCGAACGATCACGAGGGACACGAAGAGGCCCCCGCCGACGCGGGGGCCTATGCGTTGTTCCAGGTCAAACGTTTCCGCCAGGAACAGTGAACGTGGGGCGGGTGGGACTCGAACCCACGGCCGACGGATTATGAGTCCGCTGCTCTAACCGGCTGAGCTACCGCCCCTTTTCGGCGTGGCGCGTACAAGTGTGCGCGCCGTCTGCCGCAGCATAGCCGGTCATACGATCTCTCGCTCCGGATGGTCGGCTTCGCATGACCATGAAGACAGAGTCGACCGCTGCCCGGTTCCGAACAGCGGAAATCAGACGCGAAAGAGGACCCCGAAGGGTCCTCTTCCGTCCCGCTCCCCCGACTGGACTCGAACCAGTAACCCTCCGGTTAACAGCCGAATGCTCTGCCAATTGAGCTACAGGGGATCGCGCTCCCCCGACTGGACTCGAACCAGTAACCTGCCGGTTAACAGCCGGCTGCTCTGCCAATTGAGCTACAGGGGATTGCTGCGTTTGCACCGAACCTTACCTCCCTGGCTACTGCCGGGCGGCGCGCGTTCGCTGCGACACATACATTAGCGCAAGCAGGGGGGTGCTTTGCCAATCGGTATCGCCCGGGGTGATCTCGGGCGCCGACGGGTAGGCGGGCAGCACACGTCGCACGGAGCAGGAGAAGGGTGGCAGCCATGCGGTACCGGCTCACGTTCATCGCCGGACTGGCCCTCGGTTACGTGCTCGGCACACGGGCCGGGCGCGAGCGCTACGAGCAGATGAAGAAGTCCGCACGCCAGTTCGCCCAGAATCCGGCCGTGCGCAACAGCGCCGAGTCCGCGGCGCAGACCGGCCGTGAGTTCGCCGGCAAGGCGTACCACGCGGTGAGCGGCAAAGTGGAGAAAAAGGTGCCCGCCTCGGTGGTCGAGCGGATGCGGTCGCTGCGGGAGCGGGGCCAGGGGCAGGTCATCGAGGACGACTGGGGCACCAGCAACACGTAACCGGGCCGGCCGGCCCTCCTCCCGTACGGGAATGGTCCGGCGGTGCGGCAGAATCTCCCCATGGGCATAGTCGCCGGCTTGGACAGTTCTTCGGCCTTCACGCACATCGTCGTCTGCGATGCGGACACGGGTGCCGTACTTCGGCGGGGGTACGCCGCACATCCCGTCGAGGCGAAGGCCACCGAGGTGGACCCGCAGGCGTGGCTGCTCTCACTCGGTGAGGCGGCCACCGGCGGGCTGCTCGAAGGTGTGCAGGCCATCGGGGTCTCCGCGCAGCAGCACGGTCTGGTGCCGCTGGACCAGCAGGGCAATCTCGTCCGTCCGGCGCTGCTCGGCAACGACAAGCGGGCGCAGGTCGCCGCGGCCGATCTGGTCGACGGGCTCGGCGGGCGGCAGGCCTGGGCCGAGGCGGTCGGGGCTGTCCCGCAGGCCGCGCAGCCGGTGTCGAAGCTGCGGTGGCTGGCGCGGAGCGAGCCGGATTCGGCGCGGCGGGTCGCCGCGGTGCTGCAGCCGCACGACTGGCTGGTGTGGCAGCTGCTGGGCCGGCCGAGCCGGCGGACCACCGACCGCGGTGCCGCGTCCGGGACGGGGTACTGGTCGGCCCGGACCGGTTCGTACCGGCCCGATCTGGTGGAGCTCGCGCTCGGACAGCAGGCGGCGCTGCCGGAGGTGCTCGGTCCCTCCGATGCGGCCGGGACGACGCCCGAGGGGCTGCTGATCTCGGCCGGGACCGGCGAGACGATGGCGGCGGCGTTCGGGCTCGGGGTCGGGGTCGGCGATGCGGTCGTGTCGCTCGGAGCCTCCGGCTCGGTCATGGCGGTGCACCACGAGGCGCTGTCCGATCCGACCGGGATCATCACGTCGTTCGCGGATGCCACCGGGATGCATCTGCCGGTCGTGCACACACTCAATGCGGTGCGTGCGCTGCGGGGCTCCGCCGAGATGCTGGGGCTGGAGAGCCTGGAGGAGCTGTCCGCGCTGGCGCTGAAGTCGACGCCGGGCGCCTCCGGACTCGTACTCCTGCCCTATCTGGAGGGCGAGCGCACGCCGTATCTGCCGCACACGGCGGGCACGCTGAGCGGGCTGCGGCGCGAGTCGATGAAGCCGGAGCATCTGGCGCGGGCGGCGTTCGAAGGGATGCTGTGCTCGCTGGCGGACGCGCTCGATGTGCTGCGCGGCCGTGGGGTCGAGGTCCGTCGGGTGTTCCTGCTGGGGGCGGCGGCCGAACTGCCGGCCGTGCAGGGTCTTGCCCCCGCGCTGTTCGGTACACAGGTCGTCGTGCCGCAGCCGGCCGAGTACGCGGCGCTGGGCGCCGCCCGGCAGGCGGCCTGGGCGCTCGGGGTCTCCCGGGGGACGCTCGATCCGCGGACTCCCCCGGCCTGGCAGGGTGCGGCGGCCCAGGTGCTGGAGCCGGGCGAGGAACTGCCGGTCGGCCAGGCGGTGCGGCAGCAGTACGTGGCCACGCGGGACCAGCTTTACCCCGGGGCGTTCGACTCCGCGCTCTGAGCCGGGCGCTCTCGGTGACAAGGCCGGTCCCCGGTCGGAGGTTCGGTCTCCGGCGGGTGGACCGGGTCTCATTTTGACCTGGGCTTGAGGAAAAACGTTCGCGGTCGCACCGGGCCTTGCCGGAAAATGGGTCGACTCCCGACCTCCTGCCGACTCCGAGAGACACGCGTGCTCATAAAACTCCTGCGGGGCTACCTCGGCCCGTACAAGAAACCGATCATGCTGCTGGTGGCGCTCCAGCTGCTGCAGACCTGCGCCACCCTCTATCTCCCCTCCCTCAACGCCGACATCATCGACAACGGTGTCGTCGAGGGGGACACGGGCTACATCCTGGAGTACGGCGGCATCATGCTCGGCGTCTCCATCGCCCAGGTCGTCTGCAACATGGGGGCGGTCTTCTACGGTGCGCGCACCGCGGCCGCACTCGGCCGGGATGTCCGGGCGTCGGTCTTCGACCGGGTTCAGTCGTTCTCGGCACGTGAGGTCGGGCGCTTCGGGGCGCCCTCGCTGATCACCCGTACGACCAATGACGTCCAGCAGGTCCAGATGCTGGTCCTGATGACGTTCACCATGATGGTCTCGGCGCCGATCATGTGTGTAGGCGGCATCATCCTGGCGCTCGGCCAGGACGTTCCGCTGTCGGCGGTGCTGCTCGCGGTGGTGCCGGTACTCGGCATCGCGGTGGGTCTCATCGTGCGGCGGATGCGGCCGCTGTTCCGCACGATGCAGGAGCGGCTCGACACGGTGAACCGGGTGCTGCGCGAGCAGATCACCGGCAACCGGGTCATCCGCGCCTTCGTGCGGGACCCGTACGAGGAGAAGCGGTTCCGCGGCGCCAACACCGAGCTGACCGATGTGGCGCTCTCCACCGGGCGTCTGATGGCGCTGATGTTCCCGACCGTGATGACGGTCGTGAACGTGTCGTCGATCGCCGTGGTCTGGTTCGGTGCGCACCGGATCGACAGCGGCGGGATGCAGATCGGCGCGCTGACCGCGTTCCTCGCCTACCTGATGCAGATCGTCATGTCGGTGATGATGGCCACCTTCATGTTCATGATGGTGCCGCGCGCCGAGGTGTGTGCCGAGCGCATCCAGGAGGTCCTGGAGACCGATTCGAGCGTCGTGCCGCCGGTCAAGCCGGTGCGGGAGCTGCGCGCCCACGGTCATCTGGAGGTGCGGGGTGTGGACTTCCGCTACCCGGGCGCCGAGGAGCCGGTGCTGCGGTCGGTGGATCTGGTGGCACGGCCCGGCGAGACGACCGCGATCATCGGGTCGACGGGCAGCGGGAAGTCGACGCTGCTCGGTCTCGTACCGCGGCTGCTCGATGTGACGGACGGCCAGGTGCTGGTCGACGGCACGGACGTACGGACGCTGGAGCCGACGCTGCTGGCGAGGACGGTGAGTCTGGTTCCGCAGAAGCCGTATCTGTTCTCCGGGACGGTCGCGACGAATCTGCGGTACGGAAACCCGGACGCGACCGACGAGGAGCTGTGGCACGCGCTGGAGGTCGCGCAGGCCAAGGAGTTCGTCGAGGAGCTGGAGCATGGGCTGCACGCGCCGATCGCGCAGGGTGGCACCAATGTCTCCGGCGGGCAGCGGCAGCGACTCGCGATCGCGAGAACGCTGGTGCAGCGGCCGGAGATCTACCTCTTCGACGACTCGTTCTCCGCGCTCGACTACGCGACGGATGCCGCGCTGCGCGAAGCGCTGTCGCGGGAGACGGCCGAGGCGACCGTGGTGATAGTGGCGCAGCGGGTGTCCACCATCCGTGACGCGGACCGGATCCTGGTGCTCGACGAGGGCCGGGTCGTCGGGTCCGGCACCCATCACGAGCTGATGGACGGCAATGAGACCTACCGGGAGATCGTGCTCTCCCAGCTGACGGAAGCGGAGGCCGCGTAATGGCCGGTCCTGGCGGACGCATGATGGCGGGCGGGGCGCCGACCGACCGGTCCATGGACTTCAAGGGGTCCTCGAAGCGGCTGCTGAAGCGCTTCGCGACGGAGAAGGCCACGCTGTACGTGATGCTGGCGGCCGGTGTGCTGAGCGTCGGGCTCTCGGTCGTCGGGCCGAAGATCCTCGGCAAGGCGACCGACCTGGTGTTCGCCGGCGTCATCGGCCGGCGGATGCCCGAGGGAACGACCAAGGAGCAGGCCATCGAGGGCCTGCACAAGAGCAACAGCGGCCTCGCCGACATGCTCTCCGGGGTCGACTTCACCCCCGGGCAGGGCATCGACTTCAGTGCAGTGGGGAACGTACTGCTGGCGGCGCTGGCGATCTACGTCGGTGCCGGTCTGCTGATGCTGGTGTCGACGCGCCTGTCGATCCGGGTGATCAACCGGGTCGTGTTCCAGATCCGCGAGGACATCCAGACGAAGCTGTCCCGGCTGCCGCTGTCCTACTTCGACCGGGCCAAGCGCGGCGAGGTGCTCAGCCGGGCGACCAACGACATCGACAACATCTCGCAGACGTTGCAGCAGACGATGGGCCAGCTCATCAACTCCCTGCTGACCATCATCGGCGTGCTGGTCGTGATGTTCTGGATCTCGCCGCTGCTGGCGCTGGTCGCGCTGGTGACGGTCCCCTTGTCGGTGGTCGTGGCGACGAAGGTCGGCAAGCGGTCGCAGCCGCAGTTCGTGCAGCAGTGGAAGGTGACGGGCAAGCTCAACGCCCATATCGAGGAGATGTACACCGGGCACACCCTGGTGAAGGTCTTCGGACGGCAGGAGGAGTCCGCGAGGGACTTCGCCGAGCAGAACGACGCGCTGTACGAGGCGAGCTTCAAGGCGCAGTTCAACAGCGGGATCATGCAGCCGCTGATGATGTTCGTGTCGAACCTGAACTATGTGCTGATCGCCGTCGTCGGTGGTCTGCGGGTGGCATCGGGTTCGCTGTCGATCGGTGACGTCCAGGCGTTCATCCAGTACTCGCGGCAGTTCTCGATGCCGCTGACGCAGGTCGCGTCGATGGCAAACCTGGTGCAGTCGGGCGTCGCGTCCGCCGAGCGGATCTTCGAACTGCTGGATGCCGAGGAGCAGGACGCCGATCCCAGCACGGGTGAGCGACCGGCGGAACTGCTCGGCAGTGTCTCGCTGGAGAAGGTGTCGTTCCGCTACGACCCCGACAAGCCGCTCATCGAGGACCTGTCGCTGAATGTCGAGCCGGGCCACACGGTCGCGATCGTCGGCCCGACCGGCGCAGGCAAGACGACGCTCGTCAACCTGCTCATGCGCTTCTACGAGGTGACGGGCGGTCGGATCGCTCTCGACGGGGTCGACGTGGCGAAGATGTCACGCGACGAGCTGCGGTCGGGGATCGGCATGGTCCTGCAGGACACCTGGCTGTTCGGCGGTTCGATCGCGGACAACATTGCGTACGGCGCTTCGCGCGAGGTCACCCGGGAGGAGATCGAGGAGGCGGCCAGGGCGGCCCACGCCGACCGCTTCATCCGTACCCTGCCGGACGGTTACGACACGGTGATCGACGACGAGGGCTCCGGCGTCAGCGCGGGTGAGAAGCAGCTGATCACCATCGCGCGGGCGTTCCTGTCCGACCCGGTGATCCTGGTGCTCGACGAGGCGACGAGCTCCGTCGACACGCGTACCGAGGTGCTGATCCAGAAGGCGATGGCCCGGCTGGCGCACGGCCGTACGAGCTTTGTGATCGCGCACCGGCTCTCCACCATCCGGGACGCGGACGTCATCCTGGTGATGGAGAACGGGTCGATCGTCGAACAGGGCACGCACGAGGAGCTGTTGGAGGCGCAGGGGGCCTACGCCCGACTGTACGCGGCGCAGTTCGCGCAGGCGGTCGCCGAGGTCGACTGATCCCTCGCGGAAGTCCTGTCGTCACACTGCCGTCGTCGCCCGCAGGGTGGCGTCCGGCAGTGTGACGACAGAACCTGGGGTCTTCCATGTGGGTCAGGCTGGATCAGGGAGCGGCCGCGGACCGAGTGGGGTCTCCCCACGACAGTGCCGCAGACGCGCGGGCCGAACCCCGCGAGCCCAGCGTGATCCGAACGAAAGGCGCTACGGCCTCCGCCAGGGCGTGTTTCGAAAGTCCCGCCTGGCCCGCCCTGCGGGCGGACGACGCTCCTTTCGAAACACGTCCTAGTCGAGGTAGCCGCGGAGCTGGTCGGCGAAGGCGTGGTCCCGCAGCTTGTTGAGGGTCTTGGATTCGATCTGGCGGATGCGCTCGCGCGTCACGCCGAAGATCCGGCCTATCTCCTCAAGCGTGCGGGGCCGGCCGTCGTCCAGCCCGTAGCGCAGCTGGACGACCTTCCGCTCCCGCTCGTTCAGGGTGGAGAGCACCGCTTCGAGGTGCTCTCGCAGCAGCAGGAACGCGGCGGACTCCACGGGGGACGCCGCGTCGCCGTCCTCGATCAGGTCGCCGAGCGCGACGTCGTCCTCCTCGCCGACCGGTGCGTGCAGCGAGACGGGTTCCTGGGCGAGCCGCAGCACTTCGCCGACCCGTTCCGGCGTCAGGTCGAGCTGGGCGGCGACCTCTTCGGGCGTCGGCTCGTAGCCGCGCTCCTGAAGCACCCGGCGCTGGACCCGTACGACGCGGTTGATCAGCTCGACGACATGGACGGGAACCCTTATGGTCCGCGCCTGGTCGGCGAGGGCACGGGACATGGCCTGCCGGATCCACCAGGTCGCGTACGTCGAGAACTTGTAGCCCCGGGCGTAGTCGAACTTCTCGACCGCCCTGATCAGTCCGAGGTTCCCCTCCTGGACCAGATCGAGCATCGTCAGCCCGCGGCCGATGTAGCGTTTGGCGACGGAGACGACGAGCCGCAGGTTCGCCTCGATCAGACGGCGCTTCGCCATCCGCCCCATGACCACCAACCGGTCCAGATCGACGGCGAGTTGGGAGTCCGGGTCCGGGGTGCCCGCCAGCCGCTCCTCGGCGAACAGACCGGCTTCGACGCGGCGGGCGAGTTCCACCTCGTCGGCGGCGGTGAGCAGCGGGATGCGTCCGATCTCCCGCAGATACTGACGGAAGAGGTCGGAGGACGGACCGCCGGGGTCGGGGCGCCCGCGCGGCTCCGGCGGTTCGGGCAGCTCCGCCTGCTCCTTTATGACGCCGGCTGCCACGGGTATGTCCGACAGCTCGGGCGGTTCGGGTGTCGGCGGGTCCACCGCGGCCTCCGGATGATGCATCGCCCGGTTCTGCGCGGGGACGGCCGAGACACGCTCGGTTGTGGTCACGGTCCGGGTCTGCACGGGGGCGACCTCCAGGTGATCGCTGCCGGATCGCGGGGGATGGGGCCCACCGTGCAGTGGGCGGACCGCGCTCCGATGACTCAGGCACCGCCATCCAGTGTGGAGGAAGACACATCACTGCCACGAGGGGCGTGCGCGGACTTTCTGAGTCCGGTCCGTAACCGGTCGGTTACCGGAGGGAGCCCTCGGCGGGCGGTCAGAGTGCGTCGGCGCCGTGATTGCGCAGGGACTGGGCGTACTGCTGCAGCACCCAGACCTCGTTCTGCGCGGCCGCCAGGTGATCCGGGGCGACATTGCTGCCCAGGCGGGTGAGGCTGCCCTGGACGTCGTTGATCCGGCGGTCCACGGCGCGCAGCCGGACCTTGACCAGATGCTCGCCCGCGTACGCCTCGTCGATGGACTTGCCGTGGAAGACCTCGACGGCAAGCTCGGTGACCAGCTTGCGCACGGTGTCGTTGGGGGCGGCGTCGAGGACGCCGACCAGATACTCGCGGTTGTCGGCGAGGCCCTGTTCGGCGCCGCCCGCCTCCGCGATGCACTGGCGCACCGCGGCGTACGGCGGGGCGGTGAACTCGTCGATCCCGTAGGCGTCGAAAGCCGGGGAGACCAGGGCGGGTTTCTGCAGGGCGAGCTTGAGAAGCTCCCGCTCGGTGCGGTGGGCGGGGCTGCGGAGGTTGAGCGCGGGGCCCGAGGGGCCGGCAGGGGCCTGGACCTGCTGGTGCGGGGTGCCGCCGCGAGAGGGTGCGGGTGCGGGACCCCGGTCGCCGCGGTCGCGGGCCCAGCGGGCGAGCTGGGCGACGCGCTTGACGACGAACTGGGTGTCGAGAATGCCGAGCATCCCGGCCAGCTGGACGGCGACCTCGTGCTGGGAGGAGCTGTTCTTGATCCGGGCGACGACGGGCGCGGCCTCGTCCAGCGCGGCGCCGCGGCCCGCCGGGGTCTCCAGGTCGTAGCGCCCGACGATCTGGCGGAGCGCGAATTCGAAGAGCGGGGTGCGGGGTTCGACCAGATCGCGGACGGCCTCGTCGCCCTTGACAAGGCGCAGATCGCACGGGTCCATGTTGTCCGGGGCGATCGCGATGTACGTCTCCGCGGCGAACTTCTGGTCGTCCTCGAAAGCGCGCAGGGCGGCCTTCTGACCCGCCGCGTCACCGTCGAACGTGAAGATCACGCGGGCGCTGCCGTTGTCCATCAGGAGCCGACGGAGGATCTTGATGTGGTCGCCGCCGAACGCCGTGCCGCAGGTGGCGATGGCGGTGGTGATCCCTGCGAGGTGGCAGGCCATGACGTCGGTGTAGCCCTCGACGACGACGGCCCGGCTGGACTTCGCGATGTCCTTCTTCGCGAGGTCGATCCCGTACAGCACCTGCGACTTCTTGTAGATCGCGGTCTCGGGGGTGTTGAGGTACTTGGGGCCGTTGTCGTCGTCGCGGAGCTTGCGGGCACCGAAGCCGACGACCTCGCCCGACGTGTCGCTGATCGGCCACATCAGCCGGCCGCGGAAACGGTCGATGGGGCCGCGGCGGCCGTCCTGGGAGAGGCCGGAGGTGATCAGCTCCCGGTCGCTGAACCCCTTGCCGCGGAGGTAGCGCGTGAGGTGGTCCCAGCCGGCCGGGCTGTAGCCGACGCCGAAATGGGCGGCGGCCGCCTGGTCGAAGCCGCGCTCGGCGAGGAACTTCCGGCCGATCTCCGCCTCGGGACCATCCAGCTGCTCGACGTAGAACTGGGCGGCGATCTTGTGCGCCTCGACCAGCCGGATGCGCTCGCCACGCTGGTGGGAGGGGTTGTAGCCGCCCTCCTCGTACCGCAGGGTGATGCCCGCCTTGGCGGCGAGGCGCTCGACCGTCTCGGAGAAGGAAAGATGGTCGATCTTCATCACGAAGGCGATCGTGTCGCCGCCCTCCTGGCAGCCGAAGCAGTGGAAGAGACCCTTGCTCGGGCTGACCTGGAAGGAGGGGGACTTCTCGTCGTGGAACGGGCAGAGCCCCTTGAGGTTGCCTCCGCCCGCGTTCCTCAGCTGCAGGTACTCGGAAACGACGGCGTCGATCGGGACCGCGTCCCGGACCGCCTTCACATCGTCGTCATTGATCCTGCCTGCCACGGGTGAAGTCTACGGGTGGGCTCGGACAGGACGGGTCCGTGATCGGTGTCGCGGGCGCCGGGTGGGACCGTGAGCACACCCGCCCGGCACGGAACAGCAGCTTCCGCACAGGGCTCAGACCAGGGATTCCAGCGGTACCGACGGGTCCGCGAGCGCGTCCGTGTCGACCGGCCGGCCGGCCTTGATCAGCTCCTGCACGGTCTCGGTGACGTCCCACACATTGACGTTCATCCCGGCCAGCACCCTGCGGTCCTTCAGCCAGAACGCGATGAACTCCCGCTTGCCCGCGTCCCCGCGGATCACGACCTGGTCGTACGAGCCCGGCGGCGCCCAGCCCGAGTATTCGAGCCCGAGGTCGTACTGGTCGGAGAAGAAATACGGCACCCGGTCGTAGCTGACGTCCTGGCCGAGCATGGCGCGGGCCGCGGCAGGGCCGCTGTTCAGCGCGTTCGCCCAGTGGTCCACGCGCAGCCGGGTGCCGAGCAGCGGGTGCAGCGCGTTGGCGACGTCCCCGGCCGCGTAGATGTGCGGGTCGGAGGTGCGCAGCGAGGCGTCGACGGCGATGCCGCCGCCGTCGCTGCGGGCCGCGATGTCGAGACCGGCGGCCTCGGCGAGGGCGGTGCGCGGGGCGGCGCCGATCGCGGCGAGCACGTCGTGGGCGGGGTGTTCCTCACCGTCGTCGGTGCGGGCGGCGAGAACCATCCCGTCCTGGCCGATGATCTCGGTGAGCTTGCGGCCGAAGTGGAAGCGGACGCCGTGGTCGCTGTGGAGCTCGGTGAAGATCTGGCCGAGCTCCGGGCCGATGACCCGGAACAGCGGGGTGGCCTCCGATTGGACGATGGTGACCTCCGCGCCGTATCCGCGGGCCGCCGCCGCGACCTCCAGGCCGATCCAGCCGGCTCCGGCGATCACCAGATGGCCGTTGTCGCGGCCGAGCGCGGACAGCACGTTCTTCAGCCGGTCGGCGTGCGCGAGGCGGCGCAGATGGTGGACGCCCGCCAGGTCCGTACCGGGAATGTCGAGGCGGCGCGGTTCGGCGCCGGTGGCGAGCAGCAGCTTGTCGTAGTGGATGACCGTGCCGTCCCCGAGCTCCACGGAGCAGGCGTCGCGGTCGAGGGCGACGACGGGCGTGCCGAGGTGCAGCTCCACATCGGCACCCGCGTACCAGGCGGTCTCGTGGACGAATACGCTCTCGCGTGCCTCCTTGCCGGCCAGATAGCCCTTGGAGAGGGGAGGCCGTTCGTACGGATGGTCACGCTCATCGCCGACCAGGATCACCCGGCCGCTGAACCCCTCCGACCGGAGTGTCTCTGCCGCCTTCGCTCCTGCCAGTCCTCCGCCGACGATGACGAACGTGCGATGTGCGTCGACCACTTGATGCCTCCTCGGTGCTTGCTGCGCGGCGCCGCCAACTGCGAGCGTCCCGCACACAGCGTGATGGCGAAAGAGGGTGTACCCCGATCAGGTCACACCCAGTGGTCACAGGCCAGTCTGCCAACCGGGACCGGCACCACGCGGAGCAGGGTCCCCCGGACGGAGCCGGCGACACCTGGTACACGGGGCCGGAGTGGGCCGGTGGCGTGGGGTGTGCTGTGCGACAGCTGCTCTCACGGCGGCCCGGCTCCCTCGCGCAGTGCGGTATGTGCTCCCAGCACATCACCTGCGGCATCGCTGTGCGTCGTCGCCGCGCCCCACTGCCGCAGGACATGCCCGAGGGAGCCGGCTGCGAGGGCGCCGGGTGCGTGCCGGCGAAGACGCCCGCTGCGGACGGCCCCGCCTCCCGCCCCCGTGGGACACGCGGGGACCGCCGCCCGCCGCGGAGTCCCCCGGACGGCGGCCCGCGGAACGGGCCCGCCCGCGGTGTCACAGCTGATCGGTCACTCCCGCGCGGCCGTGGGGCGGGCGCGCTCCCGGGACCGGGAACCGGCAGGGCGGGCTCTCAGCCCTCCCGCGACCACCGCCCCCGCGGGGTGAGCGAGGTGTTCAGGGAACGGGCCGACGCATCGGTGAGGGCGGCGATCTGGTCGACCAGGACCCGCTTGCTCGCGCGATCGTCGGGCGCGTGCTCGTACAGCGCGCGGAACTGCGGTTCCAGGCCCTCCGGGGCGCGCGCGGTCAGCGCCGCCGCCAGTTCGGCGATGATGATCCGCTGGTCGGCACGGATCGCCTCCTGTTCGGAGCGCTGCATCACATAGCGGTCGGCCACCGCCTTCAGGACCGCGCATTCGCTGCGCGCCTCGCGGGGGACGACGAGTTCGGCGGCGTACCGTCCGAGGCGGCCGTGCCCGTAAGCCTGCCGGGTGGCGGTCTCGGCCGCGAGGCAGAACCTGCCGATCAGCTGGCTCGTCGCGTCCTTCAGGCGGGCCTGGGCGACGGCCGATCCGTCGTAGCCGTGCGGCCACCACTCCTGGGCCATGAGCCGGTCGAGGGCGTCGGCCAGCTCCTGCGGGTCGGTGTCGGCCGGGACGTACCGTCCGATCGCGACGTCCCAGATCTCGCGGCGCTCCGGCTCGGCGAAGAGGCAGTTGGGGTCGATGTGACCGGCGTGCAGTCCGTCCTCGAAGTCGTGCACGGAGTACGCGACGTCGTCGGACCAGTCCATCACCTGGGCCTCGAAGCACTTGCGGTGCCGCGGGGCGCCCTCGCGGGCCCAGCGGAAGACCGGCAGGTCGTCCTCGTAGACCCCGAATTTCGGCGAGCCGGGGTCGGTGGGGTGGGCGCCGCGCGGCCACGGGTACTTGGTGGCGGCGTCGAGCGCGGCCCGGGTCAGATTGAGCCCGACACTGACCAGCTCGCCGGTCCGCACATCGCGCACGAACCGCTTCGGTTCGAGGCGGGTCAGCAGCCGCAGCGACTGGGCGTTGCCCTCGAAGCCCCCGCAGTCCGAGGCGAAGTCGTTGAGCGCCTGCTCGCCGTTGTGCCCGAACGGCGGGTGCCCCAGGTCGTGCGCCAGGCACGCCGTCTCGACCAGGTCGGGGTCGCAGCCGAGTGCGGCCCCGAGCTCCCGGCCGACCTGGGCGCACTCCAGGGAGTGGGTGAGTCTGGTCCGGGGGCTGGCGTCCCAGGCGAGGCTGCGGGTGCCGGGCGTGACGACCTGGGTCTTCCCGGCGAGTCTGCGCAGCGCGGCGGAGTGCAGCACGCGGGCGCGGTCCCGCTGGAAGGCGGTGCGACCGGGCCGTTTGTCGGGCTCGGTGTCCCAGCGCTCGGCGTCGGCAGCACCATAGGGCGCGGTGCCGTGGTCCTGTGTGCCCTGCGTACCGTCCATGGTTCCGACAGTAATCGGCCGGACCGACAAGACGGCTCAGGCGGACGTCGGAAGAGGCCCGTTCGCTGCGGATTCATGCGCCTCACGTGTGCCGGAACGTGCCCGGCCGGCCGGCGCCCGGTCGTACCGGTGCAGGATCAGCCGCGCCATCGCGCGGGCGGCGGCCCGAAGAGGCCCTCCAGAATGTGCGCGACCCCGTCCTCCTCGTTGGACACCGTGTGCGTGGGTACGGCGGCGAGCACGGCCGGGTGGGCGTTGCCCATGGCGTAGCCGATGCCCGCCCAGTCGAGGACGGTCAGGTCGTTGGGCATGTCACCGAAGGCGATGACCTCCGTGGCGTCGATACCGCGCCCGGCGCAGAGTTCGGCGAGGGTACCCGCCTTGGTGACTCCGGACGCGCTGATCTCCAGGAGTCCGCGTCCACCGGAGTGGGTGAACTGCACCTCGCGGCCCGCCGCGCCCGCCCCTTCGCGCGCGGCGGCCAGCAGGGTGTCCGCGTCGAGCCGGGCGGACCAGGCGAGGAGTTTGGTGACAGGCACGTCGGTGAGCCACAGGTCGGCGAGGGACGGTACGGGCAGTTCGGCGTCGATGTCCTCGGAGAGCCGCAGCCGGTACGCCGGTTCGTACAGCACCCGGCTGCCGGTCTCCAGGGCGAATCCCACCTCCGGCACGGCGGCGGCGACCGCCGTGGCCACGCGCCGGGCGACGGCGACGGACAGGGCGCGGGAGGAGACGACCGTACGCGTCCCCATGTCGTAGACGAGCGCGCCGTTGCTGCACACCGCCGTCCCCGCCAGCCCGGTCGCGTCGGCGAGCCGGTCGACGAACCTGGGCGGTCTGGCGGTGACGAGGACGACCTCCGCACCGGCGCTCTCGGCCGTGCGCAGGGCCCGGAGGGTGCGGGGCGAGAGGGTCCCGTCGCCCCGCAGGAGAGTGCCGTCGAGGTCGGAGGCGATCATCCGGGGAAGCAGCATCGCACGATGCTACTGCCGTGACCGGCAATGTTTGCCGCGACGGGGCAAAGCTTGCCGGGAGGGGCACTACGGGGCGGAATCCGGGCGGGGCGGGCGTACGGCACGCTCCGCCGCCGCATGCCACCAGCGCGGCGGCGAGGGCAAGTTGGGCCGCGACCAGGGCTGATGCGGGTGAAGGCCGAGTGGGAGAAGGGCTGTTGCGCGGATGCGGACGGTAAGCCAGCCATGCCAGTGCCCGTCGGGGCCGGGACCGCAGGCCAGGTCGCACCGCACGTCGTCGAGCGGGAACGGCATCCAGTCGATGCCTCGGTCACGCAGTCAGGCGCGGACGGCGGCCGCCGGGTGCGGGCGGCCCTTCACGTTCTCGTACGCGGCGATGGTCACCCAGTCGTCGGAGTGTGTGCGGGCGCTCGGGAGGTTCATGGCCGCCATGATGCCCGGCGTGTCGACGGCTCGTCAGTGGTTCACCGGGAGCGCGTCGACGGCTCGTCGGCGAAGAAGTCCGCGGGGTGGAGAACCCTTGTGTCCTGATACTCGTCCGACCAGGTGACACACCGACACTGACAAGGGGCTCCGATGCGAGGGAAGCGGCCGCAATGGCTGGGGCGGCTGTGGCCGCGCACGCGGCGTGGGCAGCGCCGGGCCGTGCAAGGGGCCATGATCGCCTGTGTGCTGGGGCTGGCACCCTCCACGTGGATGTACTCCGTGGCCGACGCCCGTGTCCGGACGACCGCGGACGCGCCCGCGCAGCAGGTCGCCGTGGTGTTCGGGGCCGGGCTGTGGGACGGGAAGCCGTCGCCGTATCTCGCGAACCGGCTGCGGGCCGCCGCCGAGCTGTACCGCGACGGCAAGGTGAAGGTGGTGCTCGTCACCGGGGACAACAGCCGGAAGGAGTACGACGAGCCGGACGCTATGCGGACGTTTCTCGTCGCGCACGGGGTGCCGGACCAGCAGATCGTCAGCGACTTCGCCGGGTTCGACACCTGGGACTCCTGCGTGCGGGCCAAGAAGATCTTCGGTGTCGACCGGGCCGTGCTGGTGAGTCAGGGGTTCCATATCCGGCGGGCGATCGCGCTGTGCCGCGTCGCCGGGATCGATGCGTACGGCGTCGGGGTCGACGCCAAGCACGATGCGACCTGGTACTACGGCGGGACGCGGGAGGTGTTCGCGGCGGGGAAGGCGGCGCTGGACGCGCTGTTCAAGCCGGACCCGCGCTTTCTGGGGCCGAAGGAGCCCGGGGTCGGGGAGGCTCTGACGGCCAGGACACCCCCTCAGGGGTAACGGCCGACCTCACGGTCCTGGTGGAGGCCTCGCGGCGCGGGCGGGCGGTGGCGCCTGCCCTGATCACCGGGGCCATCCGGCAGGACACCGTCTTCATGCCGTTCCACTGGGCGGGTGAGGGCCGGGCCGACACGCTGACGAACCCGGCGCTGGACCCGGTGTCGCGGATGCCGGAGTTCAAGGTGTCCGCGGTGCGTGGGGAGGCTGCCGGCGGGTGAGCCAGCTGCCTCCGGGGATGAGGGTGCCGTTGGAGCGGAGGGAGCGGGCGACGGGAGCGGCGGCGAGGTAGACCCAGGCGCGGGCGGTTCCGGTGCCGAGTGGCTTCCCGGCCGGGAGGCGGACTTCTCGGGCGACCCTCTCGTACAGGTTGCCCGGGTGTCCGGGACCGACGTACTCCTCCAGCCGGTCGAGCTGGACGAGCAGCTCGGCGTAGCTCGCGGGCGCGGCGGTCACCATCGTGCCGTGCACGGTGCCGTGGCCCTCGATCGCGTACGGGTAGCCGGGGCCGTCGTAGAGGAGGGCGCCCGGCAGCAGGGCGGGCTGTTCCGCGATCGCCCGGCCGCGGAGGAACAGGTCGTGGTTGGGTTCGCCGGGGAGCAGCGTTCCGTAGACGAAGAAGGGCAGTTCGGGGGCGGTCTGCGGCATGGTCAGAGGGCCGTGACCGGGCCGGTCTGGGATGTCAGCCAGTTGAGGTAGCCGGCGCTTCCGCGTACCACCGGCACGGCGATGATCTCCGGGGTCTCGTAGTCGTGCGCCGCCCGGAGGTGCTCCTCCAGTTCGTCGTAGCGCTCGGCCGTCGTCTTGAACAGAACCTGCCATTCCTCGGTGGTCTCGATGGCGTTCTGCCACCGGTAGACGGAGGTGACGGGCGCGGAGATCTGCGCGCACGCGGCGAGCCGTGCCTCCACCGCACCCTGGGCCAGGGCGTGGGCCTTCTCCTCGCTGTCCGTGGTGGTCAGTACGGTCAGCCATGCCGGTGATGTCACCGTCGGTCTCCTCGGTTCTTCTCGGTTCTTCTGCCTGTCGGGCTTCCTTCTTCGTCGATTGTCCGGGTGCTCCGGCCCGCTGTCCTCCCCTCGGTCCTCCGAGACGGTATGGACACGACATGTCATGAACCCTTAAATCTGATGCCAGCTCAGATCCATCGTCATCGCCCCGCGCACACCGAGGAGTCCGATGAGAACGATCCGGCACGCATCGCACCTCACCCCGGTCGCCATGGCCGCGGCCGCCGTGACCCTGCTGGCCTCCACCCTCACCGCCACCGCGGGCGCAGCCGCGGCCGACCACCCCACCCCGAGCCGCGCCACAGCCGTCCGCCACGCCGAGGCAGCCCTCATCGGGCACGCCGCCGGGCCGGTCTCACCGGCGCCCAGGACGCGATCGTGCGCGACGTGATCGTCGACAACGACGGCAGTCAGCATGTGCGCTACGACCGCACCTACCACCAACTTCCTGTACTGGGTGGCGACTTCATCGTCCACCTGGCACCCGACGGCACCTACCGGAGCGCCGACCGGGCCGTACGCGGCGATCAGGGAGCAGGTCCCGGAAGCACTCGCTCCGGGACCTGCGTCCAGCCGAGAAAGGCTCAGCCTCCGTACGCACGGACCGCCTTGGCGTCCCGCAGCGCACTCCCCCACCAGGTCAGCTGGTCGAGCAGAGTCTTCGCCGCCGCGTCGACGGCCACGGGGTCCTTGTGCCGGCCCTCGTCGTCGAAGAGAGCGCCCGCGTTGTGGAACGACACGGTGTCGCGGAGGGAGACGGCGTGCAGCTCGGCGAAGACCTGGCGAAGATGTTCGACGGCCCGCAGACCGCCGGACACTCCCCCGTACGAGACGAAGGCGACGGGCTTGGCCTGCCATTCGGCGTGATGCCAGTCGATGAGGTTCTTCAGCGGGGCGGGGTACGAGTGGTTGTACTCGGGCGTGACCACGACGAAGGCATCGGCGGCGGCCAACCTGGCTGACACTCTCGCCAGTCGGGCCTGCACGTCCGGCCCCGGGCGGTAGGTGAGCGCGAACGGGAGGTCGAGTTCGGCGACATCGATCAGGTCGGTCTCGATGCCCGGGTGACCGGCGGTACGGGAGAGGAACCAGTCGGCGACGACCGGGGCGAAGCGGCCCTCGCGGTTACTGGCAAGGATGACCGCGACCTTCAGAGGTGATGTGGTGAGTTCCATGCGGCGAGACTCGTATGTCAACCATGGTTGAGGTCAAGCGCCGCCGCTCACCGCCCTGGCGTACGGTGAAACACATGACGACCGCCGCGCCCCTGTACGTCGAGTTCAACGGACACGCAGCAACGGAGGCGGATCTCCGGATCCCCGCCTTCTCCAACTACGGTCACTTCACCGCCATGCAGATCAGGGATGGGAAGGTACGCGGCCTCGCGCTCCACCTGGCCCGGCTGGACGCCGCCAACCGGGAACTCTTCGGCCACGGGCTCGACGGCGGCCGGGTGCGCGAGCTGATCCGGCACGCGCTGGACGGCGCCGGGGTACGGGACGCCTCGACTCGGGTGCACGCCTTCCTGCCGCCGGGCGACACCGGGACGACCGTCATGGTCACCGTCCGCGGACCGGCGCGGAAGTCCACCGAACCGCACTGCCTGATGTCCGTTCCCTATGTCCGCACCGTCCCGCACATCAAGCGCCCCGGCGAGTTCGGTCAGACCTATTACGGGCAGCTCGCCGAACGCTCCGGCTTCGACGAGGCGCTGCTGATCGCACCGGACGGGACGGTGACGGAAGGGGCGATCACCAACGTCGCCTTCTGGGACGGCACTTCGGTCGTCTGGCCCGACGCGCCCGCACTGCTCGGCATCACCATGGCCCTGCTGGAGCAGGAACTGCCGGGCGCCGGGCTGGAGTCCGTGCGGCGCCCGGTGATGCTGGACGGGATCGGCGTCTACCGGTCGGCATTCCTCACCAACTCGCAGGGCATCGCTCCGATCCGGCGGATCGACGACACGGAGTTCGTGGTCGACGAGGAACTCATGAAGCGGGTGGAGTCGGCGTACGAGGCTGCGCCCTGGGACACCGTCTGAGAGGGGAGCCTGGGGACCCTGCAGACCCACATCGAGGGATCGGACCTCCCAGGCCGCACCTGCGAGCCCGGCAGCGACTTCCCCGGCACCGAGGGTGCAGTCTCTCCGCGCCCGTGTCCAGCCCCCGGCTGCCACCTGGACCGCCCTCGCCCCCGAGTGACGGGACGGGACCGCCCCCATCGGGCCCAGGGGGGGTGGGTCCGATGAGGGCGGCGGCCTGGGGCGGCAAGGGAAAGGCCGGCCCGTGGGGGGTGTCCTGCGTGTGCCCGAGGCCGGCGAGCTCATGCGTGTGACGTACACCACTCATTCCTCGTAGCTCGTCACCCGATCGGCACGGTGTGTCGCGGGGCCGGCCACCTGCCCTCCCATCCCCGCTGTGACCTGCACACTTACCTCGCAGCAAGGAGCCCGGCCCGGACCGGTCGAGTGAAAGCTGACCTGGTGTCAGCATGCATGGGTGGCGCGCCGCCCGTTAGCTCAGCACCAGGAGATACTCGCCAGCGCCTCTGCTCGGAGGAACCCCCATGCGCAGTCCTGCCCGCCTCGTGACCGGCACCGCCGCCGCAGCACTCACCGCTGCCACGCTCGGCCTGTCCACCGCCGCGCCGTCCGCGTATGCAGGAGATGTCGGTCAGCTGGAGATTTCCCCGGCGGAAGCGGCTCCGGGCACCACGGTCACGTTGAGCACCACCGCTTGCGGGAACGACACGAAGGCCGCCGGGAATGCGAACCCCCTGAAAGCGGGCGACGTCACGCTGGCGTCCACCACCCGCGAGGAGGAGGTGGTCGGCACGTTCACAGTACCGAAGGAGGCCCATGCCGGTCCGTACCGCATCGAGGTGACCTGCAAGAACGGCAAAATGGCCACGGGCACGCTGCGGGTGAAGGCGGCGAACAGCGCGAAGTACGTCGCCGCGGGTTCCCCCGCCGGCGCCGTGGAAGACAACGGCTACGGCAACAACACGGGCAGCGGCAACTCGGTGCCTTCCCTCAACGGCCTGGCAGCCAGGGGCGAGAGCCTGCTCGGGAACCAGAACCCCTTCGGCATCGGCAACTCCACCGGGAACGGGACCGGGCGCGACAACGGGAACGGGACCGGGCGCAACACCGGTCGTGACACCGGAAACGGCCAAGGCCGCGACAACGGCAACGGCAACGGGACCGGGACCGGGACCGGGACCGGCCGCACCACCGGAAACACCCAAGGCGGTGACACCGGGAACGACTACGGCCGCGACAGCTCCACCGTGCCCATCTCTCCCACCGGGCACGTCAAAACTGGTGTAGGCGGCAGCGTCCGCCCGGACACCTCCCAGATCGCGGCGGGTGTCGGCGTTCTCGCCGTGTCCGCCGTCGGCGGAGCCTGGCTCCTGCGTCGTCGGGCGAGCGGCACGCAGGCGGACAGCTGACGGGGACGTACCCACGTCCCCGTACCGCCACGATTCCGTCCCGGTGGCCTCGCGTCACCGGGACGGGACCCCCACTTCCTTCCTCACGTCCTTCCCTGTCCCGGAGGACGACACCCCGGAGGACGACCGTGTTCCAGAAGGCCAAGGGCTTGCTGGTCGCCGTCGCAGCGCTGGTCGGCGTCTGGCTGATCCAGAACGGCGCCGGCACCGTACTGGTACCGCCGCAGCCGACCACCGCCCAGGCCTTCGCCGCCGGTCCCGGAGTGCAGCCCGGCTCGCCCGTCGCCGCCCCGTTGCGGCCCTCGACGCCCGTCCGTCTCCGTATCCCCAGCATCAAGGTGGACGCCCCGATGATCCGGCTCGGGCTCGGGTCCGACGGCAGCCTCGACGTGCCGCCGGCCGAGAACCGCAACGTCGTCGGCTGGTACAAGGACGGCACCCCGCCCGGCGCCAAGGGCACCGCGCTCGTCGCCGGCCATGTCGACAACGCAAAGGGACGGTCCGTCTTCTACGACCTGGGGACCCTCACCAAGGGCAGCACCGTCGAGGTGGTCCGGCAGGACGGGAGCACCGCCGTCTTCTCGCTCGACGCCATCGAGGTGTACAAGAACAAGAACTTCCCCGACCGGCGGGTGTACGGCGCCTCGCCGTTCGCCGCGCTGCGGCTGATCACCTGCGGCGGCGGCTTCTCACGGGACACCGGCTACCAGGGCAACGTGGTCGCGTACGCGCACCTCACCGGAGTGCGCTGACCCCGGTCGCCGATCCGCTCGCTGTCGTGGGGGAGGCCGTCAGGCCCACTGGTCGAACGCCAGCTTCGCGACGAGTGAGAACACCACGACCAGCAGCACACCACGGACGAACTCGCTGCCCTTGCGCAGCGCCATCCGCGCACCGAGGAGCCCACCCGCCAGGTTGAACACCGCCATCAGCGCGGCCAGTTGCCACAGCACGCTGCCCTGGTAGGCGAACATCATGAGGGCGCCGGCGTTGGTGCAGACGTTGACGATCTTGGCAGTCGCGGATGCCGTCACCAGGTCGAGGTGGAGCACGGCGGTCAGCGCGAGCACCAGGAACGTGCCGGTGCCGGGCCCGAACAGCCCGTCGTAGAGGCCGATGCCGCCGCCGACCAGCACGATCGCGGTGACGGTACGGGCCCGGGTGACCTTCCGGTCCGTGCCCTCGCCCGCCTCCTTGCCGAACTGCGGCCGCAGCATCACGAACGCCGCCACCGCCAGCAGCACCACCATGATCACCGGACGGAGCACGTCACTGCTGATCCCGGCGGCGAAGAAGGCACCGGTCATCGATCCGGCCAGCGCCATCAGCCCGATCCGCACCGCCGTCCCGACCTTCACCGGCGCCTTGCGCACGTACGTCACGGCGGCGCCCGAGGTACCGACGATGGCCACCGCCTTGTTGGTGCCGAGGACATGCGCGGCCGGGACGTGCGGCAGACCGAGCAGCAGCGCGGGCAGCAGGAGCAGCCCGCCGCCGCCCACCACGGCGTCGATCCAGCCCGCGGCAGCAGCGGCGAGGCACAGGACAACGAGGGTGGTCAGGGTGATGTCGGGCATGCTCGCGACCCTATGGACGCAATGCATGTCCCGTCCAACTGCTTCTGCGGGATTGCCGGAAAGTTGAGCCAACTCTGAGCTTTCGGGTCTCCGCAGCCCTCACAGACCCTCTTCGGAGGTGCTGAGCGCAAGGTTCCTCCCGGGCGGGGATCCGGTCGGGCAACACCCGCCGCGCACGCTTCTCACCATGAGGACACAGACGGAGAACGCGGGGCGGCTGTTCGTCGCCTCGCCACCGCTGAAGCAGCGCTTCGACCTGGCGACGGGTGCCTGCCTGGACGACGACGAGGTGTCGGTCCCGGTCCACGCGGTACACGCCGCCCGACGGCGAACGATGGGGTCGCCGCTGCTCCGACGGCATCACGTGCGAGGTGAAGGGGCCGTTCCGCAGCTGATTCCGGCCGTGGGCTCCGGTCGTACGCTTGATCCATGACCCAGGGCTGGAACGCGAGCGACATCCCCGACCAGAGCGGCCGCACGGCCGTGGTCACCGGAGCCAACAGCGGTATCGGTCTCGTCACGGCACGCGAACTGGCGCGCAGCGGTGCGCGGGTGCTGCTCGCGTGCCGTGACGAGACCCGTGGCAAGGAGGCCGAGTCACGCCTCCGGGCGGCCGTGCCGGGCGCGGAGGTGGAGTTCGCACCGCTGGATCCGGCCGATCTCTCCTCCGTACGGGAGTTCGCCGCTTCGTACCGGTCCGACCGGCTGGATCTGCTGATCAACAACGCCGGTGTGATGGCCCTGCCGTGGCGGGGTGCGCCCGCCCCGTCCTGGCGGACGGGCTGGACGCGCAACGATGTGGCGAGCGAACGCCTGTGGGTGGCGTCCGAGCAGCTCACCGGGGTGACCTGGCCGGGCCTCACCCCCTGAGGCCCGGGGCGTTCCGATGCGTCAGCCCTGCCCCTGGACGGCGGCCGGGTCCATCCACATGACCTCCCAGATGTGGTGGTCCGGGTCCTGGAAGGACCGGCCGTACATGAACCCGTGGTCGATGGGCTCGTTGGCGGGCGAACCGCCGGAGGCGAGCGCCGTGTCGACCAGCTCGTCGACCTTCTCGCGGCTCTCGGCGCTCAGCGCGATGATCACCTCGGTGGACTTCGACGCGTCCGCGACGTCCTTCTTGGTGAACTCCTTGAAGCGGGGCTCGGTGAGGAGCATGGCGAAGATCGTGTCACTGATGACGAGACACGCGGTGTTCTCGTCAGTGAACTGCGGGTTGCAGGAGAAGCCGAGCTTGGCGAAGAAGCCCTTCGCCGTCTCAAGGTCCTTGACCGGCAGGTTCACGAAGATCATCTGGTTCATGTCCACTCTTCTTTGCTCATCGGCGGCGCTCCCTTCGAGCGCTTCGAAGGGGTAGACGTCCGGCCGCCGCCGAACTCATCGCCGACGGCGAAGAAATCTTCCGGAGTTCCTGTCGTCGGAGCCACGAAGGTATCGAAGGACGGAGCGGGCAGTGGATCGACCGGCCGACGGGCCACCGAGAAGCTGTCGGCCGACGCGCTCCGGGAACAGACCGGCCGGGACCGGGATGACTGGTTCTCCGTACTCGATGCCGAAAGCGCTTGCGCGCTCCTTTTGTCTCCGCCCGGGATCCGGACATGACGAAGCGGCGGCACCCCCGCACAGGGTGCCGCCGCTTCAGGGTTGTCCGGGTGATCAGGTCAGCGGCTGTCGCTGCCCTTCGCCTCTGCCGCTGCCCGGCCCGCCTCCAGGCGCGCGACCGGGATCCGGAACGGCGAGCAGGAGACGTAGTCGAGGCCCACCTCGTGGAAGAAGTGCACCGACTCCGGGTCGCCGCCGTGCTCGCCGCAGACACCGAGCTTCAGGTCCGGGCGGGTGGCCCGGCCGGCCGCGACGGCGCTGCGGACCAGCGAGCCGACGCCGTCCTTGTCGATCGTCTCGAACGGCGACACCCCGAAGATGCCCTTCTCCAGGTACGCGGTGAAGAACGAGGCCTCCACGTCGTCACGGGAGAAGCCCCACACCGTCTGGGTCAGGTCGTTCGTGCCGAAGGAGAAGAACTGCGCGGCCTCGGCGATCTGACCTGCGGTCAGCGCGGCGCGCGGCAGCTCGATCATCGTGCCGATCGTCAGCTTCAGCTCGGTGCCGGTGGCCGCCTCGACCTCGGCGATGACCTGGTCGGCCTCCTCGCGGACGATCTCCAGCTCCTGGACCGTGCCGACGAGCGGAATCATGATCTCGGCGCGCGGGTCGCCCTTGGCGTTCTTGCGGTGGGCGGCCGCCTCGGCGATCGCCCGCACCTGCATCGCGAACAGACCGGGGATGACCAGACCGAGCCGGACGCCACGCAGACCGAGCATCGGGTTCTGCTCGTGCAGCTTGTGCACGGCCTGGAGCAGCCGCAGGTCGTTCTCGTTCGCGTCCTTGCGGGACTCGGCGAGCGCGACCCGTACCGACAGCTCGGTGATGTCGGGCAGGAACTCGTGCAGCGGCGGGTCGAGCAGCCGCACGGTGACGGGCAACCCGTCCATCGACTCGAACAGCTCGATGAAGTCGGCCTTCTGGAGCGGCAGCAGCGCGGCAAGCGCGGCCTCGCGCTCCTCGTCGGTGTCCGCGAGGATCAGCTTCTCGACCATCTCGCGGCGCTCGCCGAGGAACATGTGCTCGGTGCGGCACAGGCCGATGCCCTGGGCGCCGAAGCGCCGCGCCCGCAGCGCGTCCTCGGCGTTGTCCGCGTTGGCCCGCACCCGCAGCCGGCGCACCCGGTCCGCGTACGCCATGATCCGGTGCACGGCGGCGACCAGCTCGTCGGCGTCGTCGGCGCCCGCGTGCATCCGGCCCTCGAAGTACTCGACGACCGGGGACGGCACGACGGGGACCTCACCGAGGTACACCTTGCCGGTGGAGCCGTCGACCGAGACGATGTCGCCCTCCTCGACGACGGTCCCGCCGACGGTCAGCCGACGCCGCTTGGTGTCGACCTCGATCTCCTCGGCGCCGCAGACACAGGTCTTGCCCATGCCACGGGCGACGACGGCGGCGTGCGAGGTCTTGCCGCCGCGCGAGGTCAGGATGCCCTCGGCGGCGATCATGCCGTCGAGGTCGTCGGGGTTGGTCTCGCGGCGGATCAGGATGACCTTTTCGCCCGACCGGGACCACTTGACCGCGGTGTACGAGTCGAAGACCGCCTTGCCGACCGCGGCGCCCGGCGACGCGGCGATGCCACGGCCGAGCAGCACCGTCTTCGCGTCCTCGTCGAAGCGCGGGAACATCAGCTGCGCCAGCTGTGCCCCGTTGACGCGCTGGAGCGCCTCCGCCTCGTCGATGAGCCCCTGGTCGACGAGCTGCGTCGCGATCCGGAACGCGGCACCGGCGGTGCGCTTGCCGACCCGGGTCTGGAGCATCCACAGCTGGCCGCGCTCGATGGTGAACTCGATGTCGCACAGGTCCTTGTAGTGCGTTTCGAGGGTCTCCATGATCTGCATGAGCTGGTCGTACGACTTCTTGTCGATCGACTCCAGATCGGCGAGCGGCACGGTGTTGCGGATACCCGAGACGACGTCCTCGCCCTGCGCGTTCTGCAGGTAGTCGCCGTACACGCCCGCGTGGCCGCTGGCCGGGTCGCGGGTGAAGGCGACGCCCGTACCGGAGTCGGGACCGAGGTTGCCGAAGACCATCGAACAGATGTTGACGGCCGTGCCGAGGTCGCCGGGGATGCGCTCCTGGCGGCGGTAGAGCTTGGCGCGGTCGGTGTTCCACGAGTCGAAGACGGCCTTTATGGCCAGGTCCATCTGCTCGCGCGGGTCCTGCGGGAAGTCACGCCCGGCGTCGCGCGTGACGATCTTCTTGAACTGCTTGACCAGCTTCTTCAGGTCGGCCGCGTCGAGATCCACGTCGACGGTGACGCCCTTGGCCTCCTTCGCGGCCTCCAGCGCCTCCTCGAAGAGATCGCCGTCGACCCCGAGGACGGTCTTGCCGAACATCTGGATCAGGCGGCGGTACGAGTCCCACGCGAACCGCTCGTCGCCGGCCTGGGCGGCGAGACCGACGACGGACTCGTCGGAGAGGCCGATGTTGAGAACCGTGTCCATCATGCCGGGCATCGAGAACTTCGCGCCGGAGCGGACGGAGACCAGCAACGGGTCGTCGGCCTGGCCGAGCTTCTTGCCCATCTGCTTCTCCAGGGCGTCGAGGTGCGCACTCACCTCGTCGCGGAGCGCCGTCGGCTCCTCGCCACTCTCGAGGTAGACCTTGCACGCCTCGGTGGTGATCGTGAAGCCCGGAGGGACGGGCAACCCGAGGTTCGTCATCTCGGCGAGGTTGGCACCCTTGCCGCCGAGAAGGTCCTTCAGATCCTTGTTGCCCTCGGTGAAGTCATAAACGAACTTCTGACCCTGGAGCTCCGGGGTGGATACGTGGAGATCTTTGTTTTCCGACACGGGTCTCGACTCCTCGAGGACGCGGGTGGCTGCCCTGACGGCGAGGAACATACCCAGATCGAAGGTGTCTGGGTACGTCCACTTGCGCGTCATGCGGCCTTAACCACTCGTCCGCCAGCAGATCGAAAGTTTCTTTCCAGACACACGCATCAGTTCATTCATTCACTTCTTGAATGCACCACTACCCAAAGTCCCCATCAAGGGAGAATTGCACACACTGTGTAGCTGATGCGTTGATTGATCAAAGCGAAGCCCAGGTGGCACCGAGTGCCATCATTTGAGAAGTGCAGTTCGCGAAATCCCGCTCATCTGAGCAATGCGCCCCTCAAGGGTGGCGAGAATCACGCCCCGGCAGGCGCTCAGATGTCACTATCCGGACGCCCTCGAGGCCACGCACGGTCATGCGCCGACCGCAAAGCGCGAAAGAAATGCGGATGGGGCACCCCCCTCGCACGCCACGGCGCCCCACACCATCCGGTCCATCCTCGATTCACTCTCGATTCGCTCCGGATTTATGCTCAGATGAGCGGGAGTGAATCAAGGGCACCCGGTGCCTCAGCCGCCCGAGGTGTCGAGCTCGGCTTCCGCACTCACGCCCGAGCAGTCGTAGGGGTCCTTCAGCCAGCCGTCCGGCAGCACCACACGGTTGTTGCCGGAGGTACGCCCGCGCGGCCCGTCCGCCCCGTCCGGCCAGGCCTGGTCCAGGTCGAGCTCGTGCAGCTGCGCACCCAGCTCGTCCAGCGACGAGGTGATCGCCAGCTTCTTGCGCATCTCCGAGCCGACCGAGAAGCCCTTGAGATACCAGGCCACATGCTTACGGAAGTCGATCACGCCACGGGTCTCGTCGCCGATCCACTCCCCCAGCAGCGTCGCGTGCCGCAGCATCACCGTCGCGACCTCCCGGAGCGTCGGCGCCTGCCTGGCCTCCGTACCCTCGAAGGCACTCACCAGGTCTCCGAAGAGCCACGGGCGCCCCAGGCAGCCGCGGCCCACGACCACGCCGTCGCAGCCGGTCTCGCCCATCATCCGGCGGGCGTCGTCCGCACACCAGATGTCGCCGTTGCCGAGGACCGGAATCTCCGGGACGTGCTCCTTGAGGCGGGCGATCGCGTCCCAGTCGGCGGTGCCGCCGTAGTGCTGGGCGGCGGTCCTGCCGTGCAGGGCGACAGCCGTGACGCCCTCCTCCACCGCGATCCGGCCCGCGTCGAGGTAGGTGAGATGGTCGTCGTTGATGCCCTTGCGCATCTTGATGGTGACCGGCAGGTCGCCCGCGTTGGATACGGCCTCGTTGAGGATCGCGCGCAGCAGCGGCCGCTTGAACGGGAGCGCGGAGCCGCCGCCCTTGCGGGTCACCTTGGGGACCGGGCAGCCGAAGTTCAGGTCGATGTGGTCGGCGAGGTTCTCGTCGACGATCATGCGGACGGCCTTGCCGACGGTGACCGGGTCCACTCCGTACAGCTGGATCGAGCGCGGGGTCTCGCTCGCGTCGAAGTGGATGAGCTGCATGGTCTTCTCGTTGCGCTCGACCAGCGCCCGCGTCGTGATCATCTCGCTGACGAACAGCCCCTTGCCGCCGGAGAACTCCCGGCACAGGGTGCGGAACGGAGCGTTGGTGATACCGGCCATGGGCGCGAGCACCACCGGCGGCTGCACCGCGTGCGGGCCGATCCGGAGCTGCGGGAGCGAGGGGGCGAGCGTGGTCATTGCTCCATTGTCGCGTACGGCGGAAACTGCTTCGGCGGGCCCAGGGGCGAGAAGCGGGCAACTGCACGGGCGAAGGTCGTTAGTTAACCGTACTATCCATGTATGCCCGAGCTCAGCCACCGCCGACGGCAACTCGTACTGCTGCAGCCGCTTCCTGGTCTCGTCGTCGGCGGGGGTGTACGTCACCATGCGCGGCCCGGACGACGGGCCGAGCCACAGGTCGGTGTGGTCGAGGCGGAGCAGCCCGACACGGGCGTTGCGGAAGAGTTTGGTCCGGCCGCCGGGGCCGAGCACCTCGTGCCGCGCCCAGACCTCCCGGAACTCCGGCGAGGGCGCCTCAAGCCGCCCGAGGAGTGCCTTCCAGGCGGGCTCGGCCGCGTTGGCGCTGGGCGTGGCCACGCTCGGAACGCTGTTCCTCTCCCTAGTCCCGGGCTCGGGGATGCGGAACGCGCTGGCCGTGACGCTACTGGTGCAGCTGGCCGCGGTGGCGCTGACGACGCTGCTGAGTCTGCGGCTGCCCCGCAGGGTGGCGTGAGCACGGGGCGGCAACGGGGCACCGACAAGGGCGTGGGCCCGGATCACTCGAGGTGATCCGGGCCCACGGTCGTACGGGTGGTGAGGAGGTGTCAGCTCTGTGCCGACGTGTCCTGCTCGGGAGCGCCCGGCTGCGAGGAGTCGTCCGACGACGGCTCGGTCTGCGCGGCGGCCGGTCCCGTCTGCGCACGCTCACGCATCTTGCGGAGCAGCTCCTGCTTCTGGTCGGCCGCCGCCTTGCGGTCGGCATTGCGCGCGGGGCCCGCGTCTTGCTGATCGGCGCGGGACAGCTTCTTGCGCTGTCCGCCGACACCGAGAAGGTTGTTGCGGCTCTTGGCCACGGGGTTCTCCCATTCGTGGTGAGACGTCCTGAGACATGAGGTCGTGAGCGACCTGGAATCGATCCGGTGGGCGGCGGGCGATCGAACCCGCCGCGCTCTCACTCGTAGATCTGGAAGAACGAAGACATGCGGGAACCGTACCCCGGCCGGACCGGGCGCAGCACCCGAATTTCGGTCGGTGCCGTTTTCGGCCGGTGTCGTTTTCAGCCGATGCCGTTTTTTGCCCCGCCGCCCGCACCGAAGGCCTCAGGCCGTCGGGTCGATCGTCGCCTGGTGGGCCCGCGTCAGGTGTTCCTCGGCCTTGAGCCAGGGCAGGAACTGCACGCCCTTGCGCCAGTCGCACGTGTCGCAGCTCGGTTGCCGCTGTATCCCCGACTTCCGTACATGGACGACATGTTCGCGGCCGTGCTGATCCCATCGGCTGACCTTGCTCGTGGTCATGGACGGCATCCGAGCCTCCCGTTGACGCATGGTCGCGTGGTGCCCAGTGTGCAACGAAGCCCCCGGTTCCGTACGGGGAACCGGGGGCTTCGCGGTGGAACCGTGATGCGTCAGCAGCCGAGCAGACGGGCGCCGAGGTACGCCTGGATCTGGTCCAGCGAGACGCGCTCCTGCTTCATGGTGTCGCGCTCGCGCACCGTGACCGCGTTGTCGTCGAGGGTGTCGAAGTCGACGGTGACGCAGAACGGCGTACCGATCTCGTCCTGGCGGCGGTAGCGGCGGCCGATGGCGCCCGCGTCGTCGAACTCGATGTTCCAGTTCTTCCGCAGGTCGGTGGCGAGGCCCTTGGCCTTCGGCGACAGCTGCGGGTTGCGGGAGAGCGGCAGCACCGCGACCTTGACCGGCGCGAGGCGCGGGTCGAGGCGCATCACGGTGCGCTTCTCCATGACGCCCTTGGCGTTGGGCGCCTCGTCCTCGATGTAGGCGTCGAGGAGGAAGGCGAGCATCGAACGGCCGACACCGGCCGCGGGCTCGATGACGTACGGAGTCCAGCGCTCGCCGGCCTCCTGGTCGAAGAACGACAGGTCCGTGCCGGAAGCGGCGGAGTGGGCCTTGAGGTCGTAGTCCGTGCGGTTGGCGACGCCCTCCAGCTCGCCCCACTCGCTGCCGCCGAAGCGGAAGCGGTACTCGATGTCAGCGGTGCGCTTGGAGTAGTGGGAGAGCTTCTCCCTCGGGTGCTCGAACCACCGCATGTTCTCCTCGCGCAGGCCCAGGTCCGTGTACCAGTTCCAGCGCTGCTCCATCCAGTACTCGTGCCACTGCTCGTCCTCGCCCGGCTTGACGAAGAACTCCATCTCCATCTGCTCGAACTCGCGGGTGCGGAAGATGAAGTTGCCCGGAGTGATCTCGTTCCGGAAGGACTTGCCCATCTGCGCGATGCCGAACGGTGGCTTCTTGCGCGAGGTCTGCTGTACCTGGCCGAAGTTGGTGAAGATGCCCTGCGCGGTCTCGGGGCGCAGGTAGGCGACCGAGCCGGAGTCCTGGGTCGGGCCGAGGTGCGTGGAGAGCAGGCCCGAGAACTGCTTGGGCTCGGTGAAGGTGCCCTTGTTGCCGCAGTTCGGGCAGTTGAGATCGGCGAGCCCGTTGACCGGCGGCTTGCCGTGCTTCTCCTCGTACGCCTCCTCCAGGTGGTCCGCGCGGAAGCGCTTGTGACAGGAGGTGCACTCGGTCAGCGGGTCGGTGAACGTGGCGACGTGGCCGGAGGCGCTCCAGACCTCGGGGGCGAGGATGACCGACGAGTCGAGACCGACCACGTCCTCGCGCGAAGTGACCATGTAGCGCCACCACTGGCGCTTGAGGTTCTCCTTCAGCTCGACGCCCAGCGGCCCGTAGTCCCAGGCGGCGCGCTGGCCACCGTAGATCTCACTGCAGGGATAGACGAAGCCACGGCGCTTGCTCAGGCTGACGATGGAGTCGATCTTGTCGGCGGCCACGGTGCTCTCTTCATTACGACGACGAAATTGGACAGGGGTGGCGCGAAGCGCCTCGGTGGGGGGTGGTGGTCGGGAGACGGGCGGGCGAATGCTTCAGATTACCGGCGGGCACGCCCTCCGGATCAAATCGATGCGCGGACGGCTCACCCGGTGGGCGTCCCACCTGGCTTGTTGACAATCGTTTCCAGTTTTGTTGAAAATGACTGTCATGAACATACGCCGCCTCATACCTACCGCTGCCGTCGCCGGAGCAGTCGTCCTCGGGCTCACGGCCCTCTCCGCCTGCTCCCCGTCGGACGCCGCCGACCGCAAGGCCGGCGACAAGCTGAATGTGGTGGCGTCGTTCTATCCCATGCAGTTCCTTGCCGAGGAGATCGGCGGGACCCACGTCTCGGTCAGCACGCTGACCAAGCCGGGCGTCGAGCCGCATGACCTGGAGCTCAGTCCGCGGCAGATCGGCGGACTCGGCGACGCCGACTACGTCCTCTACCTCAAGGGTATCCAGCCCGCCGTCGATGACGCGATCAAGTTGTCCGGGTCGACCCACAGCGTCGACGCGGCGAAGCTGACCACGCTGGAGGACCACGGCACCGAGACCGGCGGCGACGAGCACGGCCACGACCACAAGGGCGAGGGCGCCGGGGCCGACCCGCACATCTGGCTGGACCCGGTGAAGTACGCCGAGGTCGCCAAGGGCGTCGGCGCATCCCTGGAGAAGACCGACCCCGGCCACGCAGCGGACTACCGCAAGAACACGGACGCCCTGGTCAAGAGGCTCGACGCGCTGAACACGGCGTACGAGACGGGCTTGAAGAACACCGCCACCAAGACGTTCATCACCACGCACTCGGCCTTCGGCTACCTCGCCGAGCGCTACGGCCTGGTCCAGGAGGGCATCGCCGGCATCGACCCCGAGGCCGAGCCCAGCCCCGCCCGGATCCAGGAGATCCACACCATCGCGAAGAAGACCAAGGCCACCACGGTCTTCTTCGAGACCCTCGCCAGCGACAAGACCGCGAAGACCGTCGCGGCGGACACCGGCCTGAGGACCGACGTCCTCGACCCGCTCGAGGGAATCACGGACAAGTCCAAGGGCGCTGACTACTTCGAGGTCATGCAGTCCAACCTCGCCGCCCTCCAGAAGGCGCTCGGCGCGAAGTGACCCTCGTAACACCCGCCACAGCAGCATCGGAGGCGCTCATGCCCGAGCCCGAGAGCACCCAGCCCGACCCCGTGATAGCCCTGCGCGGAGCCACCGCGACCCTCGGCGCGCGCCCAGTGCTGCGTGGCATCGACCTCACCCTGCACCGCGGTGAGGTCGCCGCGCTGCTCGGCGCCAACGGCTCCGGCAAGTCCACGGCCGTCCGGTCCGTCATCGGCCAGGTCCCGCTCACCGGCGGCTCGGTCGAGCTGTTCGGCACCCCCCTGCGCCGCTTCCGCAGCTGGGCGCGGATCGGCTACGTACCGCAGCGCACCACGGCGGCCAGCGGGGTTCCCGCCACCATCCGTGAGGTCGTCTCCGCCGGGCGGCTGTCCCGTACGAAGCTGGGGCTGCTCCGCAAGGCGGACCGGGCCGCCGTCGACCGCGCCATCGCGCTCGTCGGCCTGGCCGACCGGGCCGGGGACTCGGTGAGCGCGCTCTCCGGCGGTCAGCACCAGCGGGTGCTGATCGCGCGGGCACTCGCCGCCGAGCCCGAGCTGCTGATCATGGACGAGCCCATGGCCGGCGTCGACCTGGCCAGCCAGGAGATCCTCGCCGAGACGCTGCGCGAGCAGGTGGCGGCCGGCACCACCGTGCTGCTCGTCCTGCACGAGCTGGGCCCGCTGGAACCCCTCATCGACCGCGCGATCGTCCTCCGCGACGGCTGTGTGATGCATGACGGGCCGCCCCCGAAGGCCGTCGGCCAGCACGCGCTGCCCGGCCACGACCATGTACACCCCCATGCGGCTTCCGAGCCCGTCCGGACGGGACTGCTGACCTGATCATGGAATTTCTCCAGCCCCCCTTCATGCAGCGGGCCCTGCTCGCCGCCGTACTGGTCGGCGTCATCGCCCCCGCCGTCGGCATCTACCTCGTGCAGCGCCGCCAGGCCCTGATGGGCGACGGCATCGGCCACATCGCGATGACCGGTGTCGGTCTCGGCTTCCTGCTCTCCACCAGCCCGGTCTGGATGGCCACGGCCGTCGCCGTCGTCGGCTCGATCATCATGGAACTGGTCCGCTGGTACGGACGCACGCGCGGCGACATCGCGCTGGCCATGCTCTTCTACGGCGGTATGGCGGGCGGTGTGCTGCTGATCAATCTCTCCGACACCGGCTCCAACGCCAACCTCACCTCGTACCTCTTCGGCTCCCTCTCCACGGTCTCGTCCGAGGACATCACCGCGATCTGCCTGCTCGCCGCCTTCGTACTGCTGGTGACGCTGGGCCTGCGGCGACAGCTGTTCGCGGTCAGTCAGGACGAGGAGTTCGCGCGGGTCACCGGACTGCCGGTGCGCGCACTCAATCTGCTGATCGCGGTCACGGCGGCGGTAACCGTCACCGTGGCGATGCGGGTCGTCGGTCTGCTGCTGGTCAGCGCGCTGATGGTGGTCCCGGTCGCCGCGGCGCAGCAGATCTCGAAGTCCTTCAAGGTGACGTTCGTGCTGTCCGTCGTCATCGGTACGACGGTGACCCTGGCCGGCACCGTGACCTCCTACTACCAGGACGTACCGCCCGGCGCGACCATCGTGCTGCTGGCCATCGGCGTCTTCGTCGCACTGACCCTGCTCGCCACGCCGCTGGCCAGAAGGCGCGCCCGCAGCAGCGACGCAGTCTCGGCGGAGTGCACCCTGGAAGGGGAGACTCCGGAAGTACCGGCTGCCCGCCCGGCCACGAACGGCGTCCGGGTCTGACCCCGGCACACGGGCGGGCTGGCACAATGGCCCGACACATGTACGGGCGACATGAGGAGGCACCTGTGGCGACGGCGCCGATCAGTGGAACGAACGCAGCCCCGGTACGCGGCCGGTCGACCCGGCAGCGGGCCGCGGTGGCGGCGGCGCTCGACGAGGTGGACGAGTTCCGCAGCGCCCAGGAGCTGCACGATGTACTCAAGCACCGCGGTGACTCGGTCGGACTGACCACCGTCTACCGCACCCTGCAGTCCCTCGCCGACGCGGGCGAGGTGGACGTCCTGCGCACGACGGACGGTGAGTCCGTCTACCGGCGCTGCTCGACCGGCGAGCACCACCACCATCTGGTGTGCCGGGTCTGCGGCAAGGCGGTCGAGGTCGAGGGTCCCGCGGTGGAACAGTGGGCGGAGACGATCGCTTCGCAGCACGGGTATGTGAACGTGGCCCACACGGTGGAAATCTTCGGGACGTGCGCGGAGTGCGCGGCACCGCCGGAGAGCTGAGCGGGGCCGGCGGTACGCGGGACCGGCGGGCGGTGCTCGAAGGAGCGCCGCCCGCCGGTGCGTCCTGGTGACGGGCGCCGGTGCGTCAGGCGGTGGCCGCCGGTGCGTCACACGGTACGGAACGCCAGCACCACGTTGTGGCCGCCGAAGCCGAAGGAGTTGTTGAGCGCCGCGATCCGTCCGTCGGGCAGGGGGCGGGGCTCGTCACGGACGATGTCGGCGTCCGCGGCGATCGCCGGGTCGGGGTCGTCGACGTTGATGGTCGGCGGGGCGAGCCTGTGGTGCAGGGCGAGCACGGTGGCGATCGTCTCCACGCCGCCCGCACCGCCGATCAGGTGTCCGGTCATGGACTTGGTGGCCGATATCGCGAAGTGGTCGGTGTGGTCGCCGAAGACCTGGCGCAGCGCCCTGATCTCGGCGACGTCGCCGAGCGGGGTCGAGGTGGCGTGCGCGTTGATGTGCGCGATCTCGGCGGGTTCGAGGCCGGTGGAGTCCGTCAGGGACCGCAGCGCGGCGGATATGCCGCGGCCCGTCGGCTCCGGCTGGGTGATGTGGTGGCCGTCGAAGGAGACGCCTTCGCCGAGGGCCTCGGCGTAGACCCTGGCACCGCGCCGGGCGGCGTGGTCGGCGGACTCCAGGACGACGAGGCCCGCGCCCTCGCCCAGGACGAAACCGTCGCGCCCGGTGTCGAAGGGGCGCGAGGCTCCGGTCGGATCACCGTTGTTCTTGGACATCGCCATCATGTTGCCGAACGCGGCGAAGTTCAGCGGGTGCACCGCCGCCTCGGTGCCGCCGGCGACAACGACATCGGCGCGGCCGCTGCGGATCATGGTGATGGCGTAGCCGATGGCCTCGGCACCGGAGGCGCAGGCGCTCGCGAAGGTGTGGACCCCGGCGCGGGCACCGACTTCGAGGCTGATGTGGGCCGACGCGGTGTTGGGCATCATCATCGGGATCGTGTGCGGGGAGACCTTGCGGGCTCCCCGCGTCTTGAGGATGTCGTACTGCTGGAGCGTGGACGTCACCCCGCCCACCGCGGTGGCGACCACGACGCCGAGGCGGTCGGGGTCGACCGGCTCGTCGTCTCCCGCCCGGCCCTTGAAACCGGCGTCCTCCCACGCCTCGCGGGCCGCGACGAGGGCGAACTGGGCGGCGCGGTCGAGCCTGCGCGCCTGCGCGGGCGGGAAGTTCCCCGCGGGCTCCACCGCGATCTCGGCGGCAATGCGCACCGGGAGTTCCTCGGCCCATGCGTGCGGGAGCCGTCGGACGCCGGAGCGCCCGGCGAGCAGGGCGTCCCAGGTCGCGGTGGTGTCGCCACCGAGCGGCGTGGTCGCGCCCATGCCGGTGACCACTACAGTGCGGTTCTTCTTATCCACAGAAATCTGTCTCCAACGTCTGAACTGGAATTGCGCGGCCTCGGGTCCGCTCCGGCTCGCTCTGTTTCTCACTGCGTCCTGGGGCGATCGAACCGTCAGGGATGGCGGATGAGCGTGGTTTCCATATCCCCTTCCACGACTGCTCCGACGGCAGATACCACGGCGCTTTCCACGGCCGATTCAACGGTCGATTCCATGGCTGATTCCGTGGCCGATTCCGTGGCTCTGAACGTGTGGAGCGGAAGGGGACGTCCCGCCTGGGGGTGTGCCCGTTGGTGCGGAATTCCGCCGTCCCGGTCCTGGGCGGTGGCGATTTTCCGGGATATGCGTACGGCCGTCGCCAGCAAGTGGCTGACGCATTGCGGTCCGCCGGCCCCGGCGAGATCCGTCACCAGGGACAGGGACGCGACGACGGCTCCGGCGCGGTCCCGCAGCGGCGCGGCGGCCGCGAAGGTGCACCGCTCCGTCCGGAAGTCGCCCGCGGCGTAACCCGACCGCCTGACCTGGCTGACGATCCTGCGCAGGACCAGGGGGTCGGGCACTGTCCCTGCCGGGTGCCGGGTCAGCGTGCGGGCCAGGATGTCCTCCTGCGCGTCGGGGCTCGCGTAGGCGAGCAGGACATTTCCCGGGGCCGTGGTGTGCAGGGGGAACCGGTCGCCGACGGTCATCGGTGCCACACGCACCGGACCGCCCCAGCCGAGACTCTCCAGCCAGATCCCCTCGGCGCCGTCGCGGACCGAGAGATTCACCGTTGCTTTCGTCTTCTCGTGGAGTCGCAGCATGTGCGGCAGCGCCGCGGCGCGCAGCGCGCGGTGCCGCGGCGCGTGCGCGGCCAGTTCCCACAGCCTCAGCCCGATGGTGTATTTACCCCCTTCCCCCCGCTCCAGCACCCCCAGGGAGACGAGCTTGGTCGCCATGCGGTGTGCCGTCGCCACGGGAAGGCCGGACAGGCGGCTGATATCGCTCACCGACAGCGAGTGGTCCCGACCGCTGAAGACGCCGAGAACACTGAAGGCGCGCTCCACAACCGAGCGGTTTTCCGTGGTGTTGCGCATTTCCATCCGTAGGCCTCGCTTTCGCCTGGTGCATCTTTGTGCACTGCGATCCCCCGATGAGACGGGCAAGATCCTCACAGGTATGGAGCAATGGTGAAGGTCGCTTCGATGACACAGAGGAAGCCAGTGCCCTAACAAGCACGTCACCCGCCCGTCGGCGGCGACGGCATGAGCGCCGTCGCGCGACGGGCGGGTGATCGCCAGGGGCCGGCCGTCTCCGGACCGGCCGTCACCCCGGTTGCCGCACGGGCCGCGTGACGGGGCGTCGGAGCCCGGCCACACGGCCGTGCCAGGTCACTGCGGCGGCAGGTCGCGGCGCGGGTGCCGGGGGCGCAGGGACGGGTCGACCGCGGGGATGCCCACTCTGAAGAAGACCAGCGGGCGTTCGCCGTCCTCGGCCCCGCACAGGGCGGCCAGGTCCCCGACCGTGTGCGGGCAGTCGATGACGTGGCTCTGGGGGTGGACGTAGATCCCCTGCCGGAAGAGGTCCAGCCAGAGGCGGGTGACCAGGCGTCCGGCCGTCACCTCCTGAGCCGGGTCCTCGCCCTTGCCCAGGATCACCAGGACGACGCCGTCACCGGCGGTCGCGCCGGAGGAGAGCGGGGTGAGGAGGCGCGGCAGCCCCAGCGGGCGCAGCGCCCGGTAGACGGCCGGGAAGAAGAGCAGTCCCATGAGGAAGCGCTCCACCCGGTTCAGTACCAGCATGACGTCGTTCAGACCGTCGCGGTGGTATTTGGGGTGACGGGGGCTCAGCCGGGTCCATGCCATGAGTTCGGCGGCGATTCCGGGGTCGCCGAAGAACCAGTGGTAGGCGCGGACGAGCAGCGGTCTGGCCGCGGCCGTGCTGATCGCGGCCACCCGGAAGCCAGCCGTGCGGGCGGTTTCCCGCGCGGCCTCGATCGCCTCCGGGTCGATCTGCTGCGGGGTCCAGGCGCCGCGCCAGACCCGGCGCCCGGCGATGTCGGACGCCCGGAAGCCGGTGTCGTAGGGGCGCTCGGCCGGCCGCAGCCGGCCCACGCGCCGGGCCGTGATGTCGAGGTCGAGGTCGAAGCCGACGGCGATGCCCTTCTCGGCCGCGGCGATGAGCAGGCTCTCCACGTACGTGCCCAGCGACAGCCGCAGGTCGCGGTGGGCCGGGTCGCTCGGCCCCAGCGCGTCCTCGGCGCGCCAGCCGACCTCGATGTGGTCGGTGCCGTGGCGGAGTTCCCAGGGCTGGGTGTTGTGCGCGTTCGCTGCCCGGGAGGCCTCGGTGGCGACCTCGCTCAGCCGGTCCAGGAACGTGGTCGTCTTCTCGGGACTCGTCATGCTCTGGCTCCGTCCTTGTGACGCCGCTCCTCGGCCACGGCGGTGTACGCCCCGGTAGTCGGGCCGGCGGTCGGGCCGGTGATGGCCGGAGCCGTTTCCCCGGCCGACTCCCGGATACCGAACCGGCCGTGGACGCTCCGCAGCCAGGAAGGGGCCCACCAGCTGATGCGGCCGGTGGCCCGCAGCGATGCCGGTACGAGCGCGCCGCGCACCAGGACGGCGTCGATGAGGATCGCCAGGCCGGTAGCGGCGCCGTACAGCTTGATCAGGGACACGCCGGAGGTGAGCATCGCGAAGAAGGAGACCGCGAGGATGGCCGCGGCCGCGGTGATCACCGGCCCGCTCGCGCCGAGGCCGTCGCGGACGGCGGTGGCCAGGTCTCCGGTGCGCTCGTAGTGCTCCTTGATCCGGGAGATCAGGAAGACTTCGTAGTCCATCGACAGTCCGAAGGCGATGCAGAAGACCAGGACCGGCATGGAAACCGCCAGCGGCGAGGGGGTGAAGCCGAGGGCGTCGGAGAGGTTGCCGTCCTGGAAGATCCAGACCGTCACGCCGAGGATCGAGACCAGGCTGAGCAGGTTGAGCAGCAGTGCCCTGATCGGCTGGACCACGCTGCCGGTGAGCAGGAACAGGAACAGGAGGCTGAAAACCACGATCAGGACGAGGGCGATCGGCAGCTTGTCGGCGATGGACTGGTTGATGTCGGTGACCTGAGCCGCCTGACCGCCGACGAGCACGCGGTTGCCGGCCGGAGGGTCGATGTCCCGTACGTCGTGAGCGAGTTGGGATCCCTCGGAGGAGTACGGGGCCACGTCCGTCTGGACCTGGAGCCAGGTCGCGGTGCCGTTGTCGTAACGGGCCGCCTGGGCCGCCGGCATGGGAGCGGCCTTGGCGCCCTTCTCGAAGACGCCCGCGGCGCTGACGACCTTGGTCACCTCGTCCGTCCGGGACAGGGCGGTGGCGTACGTCGCGAGGTCCGCGTCGGTGCCCTTCCAGTTCCGGGCGACCACATTGAGCGCGTGCTCGTCGCCGGTACCGAAGTCCTTGCGCAGCGCCTCGGCCACGACCCGGCTCTCGCTGCTCTTCGGCAGCACCCGCTCGTCGGGGACGCCGAACTGCGAGTGGCCGAAGGGCAGTGCGATGCCGATCAGCAGGATGACGACGGGCGTGGCGAGCAGCAGCGGCCGGCGGAACGCGAGACCGGCGATGCGGCCCCAGGTGGTGTTCGCGGCGGGGCGGGGCGCGGTCCGCCGGGCCCAGCCCAGGGCGTCGATCCTGTCGCCGAGCAGGATGAGGGCCGGGGGCAGCAGCAGGAGGGCGCCACCGACGGACAGCAGGACCACCGAGATACCGGCAAAGGCGAAGGAGCGCAGGAAGTACTGGTCGAAGACCAGCAGCGTGGCGAGGGCGGCACCAACGACGCCGCCGCTGACGAACACGGTGCGGCCCGCGGTCGCACGGGTGACGCGGAGGGCGTCGGCGTTGCTGCGGCCGGCGGCGCGTTCCTCGCGGTAGCGGGTGACGATCAGCAGGCTGTAGTCGACCGCGAGCCCGAGGCCGAGCGCGGTGACGAGGTTCACCCCGAAGACCGAGACGTCGGTGAACCGGGAGAGGACGTTGAGAATGCCTATGGAGCCGACCACGGTGAGCAGCGCGAGCAGCAGCGGGAGCAGCGCCGCGATCACGCCGCGGAACACGAGAACGAGCAGCAGCAGCGTCAGCGGGATCGCGATGGTCTCCGCGGCGACGATGTCCTTCTCGATCTGTGTGTTCATGTCGTTGTTGACGGCGTTGATGCCGCCGAAGGACACCGCCACGTCGCCGCCCGGGTCGGACAGGTCCTCGTGGAGCTTCTTGGTGGTCTGGAGGCTTTCGTTCTCGTCACCGTTGACCCGGACCAGGACCAGTCCCGCGTCGTCGGTGCGCAGCGACGGGTCGGGGGTGGCGAAGTACGAGGAGACGATCCGGGCTCCGGAGCTCTCGCCGATCGTCGTGGTGACCCGGTGGGCGGCGGCGCGCGCTTCGGCGCTGTCGACCCCGCCCTTGGCGTCCTTGATTATGACCACCAGGTTGGGCTGGCTCTCCGGGAAGGAGTGCTCCAGCGCCGAGGCGGCGGCCACGGAGTCGGAGTCGGGGTTGTCGAACCCGCCGGACTTGAGGTTTTCAAGTACTCCTGCGCCGGCCGCGCCGGTGATGATCAGGAACAGCAGCCCTGCGAGCAGTGTGAACCACGGGCCGCGTCGGCTCTGCCGACCGCTTTGGGGTGGCACCGAAGTGGTCACCATGGGAGGTCCTTTCGTTCTTCTCTGACGGTTCGTCCGATGCCTGTCCGGGCTCTGCCGGGCACTGTCGGGCCTCATCGGTACTGGGCGTTGCGTCGAGGAGCACGGCTCGTCCTCTGCAGGACACGCCTGTCGATGGACCGACCCGAGTCAGAATGATGCTCCCATTTGAGAGCACCGATCTGGATATGAATCAGTGTGGCCATTCAGTGAACACTGCTCCAAGAGCAATGATCTGATCGTGGACCAGCGATCCAATCAGTGACCACGAGGCAAACTTGAGGCCATGAGGGTGATCCGAGGAGCCTGAGAAAGGGCCCGCACCGAGGCCGGCAGGGGCGGCGGCGGGCCGGGTCGCCGGGCGGCGATACCGTACGGACATCCGCGGGACACGCGCGACGGCAGATCGATACCCGCCCTTGAAGTCATGTTCATTCCGCTGAGTGAAAAGGCGCGCCGCCGGCCCTCCCCCCTTGCATAACTCTGAGTGCGCGGCGCGAAGTTGACGCACAGCCAGGTCAGGACGCTCCATCACCACGACCTTCAGGGAACCTCGTTGCCCGAATGTCCTGGCACGACCTGTCATTTCGTCCACTTCTGACGCCGCGTCACGCAATCCGTCACTATCGGATCGGGGTATCAGCAGCTGTGACTGGTATAGCCATCGTCGGCATGTCGTGCCGCTTTCCCGGCGCCGGGAACCTCAACGAGTTCTGGCAGATGACCATCAACGCCGAGCCGCAGTTCGCAGGGGTGCCCGAATCGCGCTGGGATCACTCCAAGTACCACAGACCGGGCGATTTCCGGGAATCGCACAGTACGTACACCGACCGGGTGGCCTTCCTCCCCGCCATCGACCAGTTCGCCCCGTCCCACTACGGCGTGCCACCGCGCCGGGCGAGGGCCATGGACCCCCAGCAACGCCTCTTCGTCGACCTCGCCCGGGAGGCCCTGCAGGACGCCGGCTGGGAGCGGGGCTCCTTCGACCGCGCGACGACAGGCGTGTTCGCCGGGGTGTCCTCGATCGACTACCGCGACGCGACCTTCGCACGGACCAACGCCAGGCTCCTCGCGGATGGTTCGTTTCACCTCGGCGAGGACGACCCCGAGCTCCTGGCCGGCCTGGAAAAGGCCGCCGGGTCGGCGGTCATGCCCGTGGGGCCGTTCTCCATCGCCGGTGTCATCGGCAACATGGTGCCGGCCGCCGCGAGCGAGGTGTTCGACCTCGGCGGTCCCTCGTACGCCGTCGACGCGGCCTGCTCGTCGGCGCTGGTGGCACTGGACACGGCGGTACGGAGCCTGCGGTCGGGCGGGTGCTCGGCGGCTCTCGTCGGCGGGGTCTTCCTCAACCTCACGCCCAACGCGCTGATCGGCTTCTCCCGGGCCGGCGCGCTCTCCCGGGACGGCGTGTGCCGGCCGTTCGACGAGCGGGCGGACGGCTTCGTGCTCGGCGAGGGCGGCGGTGTGCTGGTGCTCCGTCCGCTGGCGGACGCCCTGGCGGCCGGCGACCGCGTCTACGCCGTCGTGAGCGGCGTCGGCACCGCCAACGACGGGCGCGGCGGCGGCCCGATGACGCCGCAGGCCCAGGGGCAGCTGGCCGCGCTGCGCGCCGCCTACCGGGACGCCGGAGTGGCCCCGGGGGCGATCGGCCTGCTGGAGGCCCACGGCACCGGCACGCCGGTCGGCGACCGCACCGAGATGGAGGCGATGCGCCTGCTGCGCGAAGAGGCGGGCCAGACCCGGCCCTGCTACGTCTCCTCGTCCAAGGCCCTCATCGGCCACACCCTCTCCGCGGCGGGCGCGGCGGGCCTCGTACGGGCCGCCCTGGCCCTGCACCACGGTGTCGTACCGCCGCAGCCCGCCGAGCACCGCGCCGGCCCCGAGCTGCGGCTCGACGAGTCGGGGCTGCGCCTGGCCACCGCGCCGCAGGAGTGGCCGCGGGACGAGCCGCGCAGGGCCGGGGTCAGCTCGTTCGGCTTCGGCGGCACGAACGTCCACGCCGTCCTCGAAGGCGCGCCGCTCCCGGAGTCCGGGGCCGATCCCGCCCCGGAGCGGCCCGAACGGGAGGACGAGCCGTGGCTGTTCCTCCTGTCCGCCGGCTCGATACCTCAACTGGCCCGGCACGCCCGGAAGATCCGGGACGCCGTCACCACGTCCGCCGCGCAGCCCGCCGCGGTGGCCCGCACCCTGGCCGGCCGCGAGCTGCTCACCGCCCGCCTGTCGTTCGCCGCCGCCACGCGCCAGGAGCTCCTCGACCGGCTCGACCTGGCCGCCCGGCGCCTGGACGAGGGCGCCATCGGCGAGCTGGCCCCCGGCGTCCACGCCGCGGCCAAGCCGCTGCCCGAGGCGGAGCGGAAGATCGCCTTCGCCTTCCCCGGGCAGGGGGCGCAGCAGCCGGGGATGCTCGCCGACCTGGTCCGGCGCTTCCCGGCGTCGGCCCGGCGCGCCGAGGAACTGACCGCCCTGACCGCCGAGGAGTCGGCAGAGCTCCCCGCGCGACTGCCCGACCTGCTCTGGGCGCAGCACGGGCCCGACGACGCCGAGGCGATGGCGGCCCTCACGCTCACCGACCTGTGCCAGCCCGCGCTCGGCATCACCGCAGTCGCCACCACCGAGCTGCTGGCCGCCTGCGGCGTCGTCCCCTCCCTCACCGTCGGGCACAGCGTCGGCGAGTTCCCGGCGGCGGCCGCGGCCGGCGCGATCGCGGCGGACGAGACGGTCCGGTTCATGGCCCGGCGGGGCGCAGCACTCGCCGCCGCCGTACCGGCCGGAACCGGCGTGATGCTCGCCGTCCAGGCGACGCACGAGAAGGCGGAGAAGCTCGCCGCCGACGTGGACGGGGTCTGGCCCGCCTGCTACAACCACGAGCACCAGCTGGTGTTCAGTGGCGGCGAGGCGGCCGTGGAGCGGCTGCGAGAGCGCTGCGCGGAGCGCGGCGTGGCCGCGGTGCGGCTGCGGGTGTCGCACGCCTTCCACTCGCCGCTGGTGGCCGCGGCCGACGAGGCGGTGACCCATCGCATCGCGGCCCTGCCGCTCGTGGCGCCCGCCCGTACCTTCGTCTCCGGCGTCGGCGGCCGGGTGTGCGACCGGCCGCAGGAGATCCGGGACCTGTGGAGCCGGCACAACAGCGTCCCCGTGCGCTTCAGTGAGGCCGTCACGTCGGTGGCGGACGCCGGGGCCCGTTTCCTGGTGCAGATCCACGGCGGCGACTCGCTGCTTCGGATGGCTCGGCGCACCCCTGGTGCCAAGATGCTGGACGTCGTACCGCTCACCACGAGCCGGCCGGACGGCGCGCGGGCCTTCCTGACGGCGCTGGGCAGGCTCGCGGTGGCGGGTGTGCCGGTGGATCCCGCCCCGCTCTTCCCGGCCGACGCCCCGCCGCTGCTGTCGCTTCCGGCGTCACCCCTGGAGACCTCGTCCTTCACGGTCCTCAAGGGAACGGGCCGGAAGCGGACCACCGACGCCCCGCGCCCCGACACTCCCGCCCCTGCCGCCCTGGCCTCCGCTGTCGCCCCTGCCGCCTCAGTGGCCTCTGCGGCCGTCGTCACGGCCCCGGCTCCGGTCGTCGTCGCGCCCACGGCCGCCGTGCCGTACCGCTCCACGACCGACCACACGTCCGCCGTCTCCACCCACTCGAACGGTGAATCGAGCATGAGCAGCCTTATTTCGTTCCTCCACGCCCAGGTCGATCTGCTGCAGTCGGTCGGCGCCGTCGCGGTCGACGGCCCGGTACCGAACGGTGCGCCGGCGAGCGTGACCGCAGCTGCGCGTCCGGTCCCCGTCCCGGTGCCCCCTGCCGACGTCCTCACGACCCACACCCCGGCGGTCGGGACCGCTGACCCGGCGGACGTGGTGACGTCCCGTGTGCTCTCCGCGACAGCCAAGGTCAGCGCGTACTCCGAGGACTTCCTGCAGCCGGAGCACGTGTTCGCCACCGACCTCGGCTTCGACTCGATCATGCTCGCCGAGCTCGCCGCGGGCCTGCGCAGGCAGTGGCCGGACATCGAGGTACGGGCCTCGGACATGGTGAGGATCAGCACCGTCGGCGAGCTGATCACGACGGTCCAGGAGCTCCTCGGTACCGCCCCCACCACCACCCCCGCCTCGGTGCCGGTACCCACCGAGGTCCCCGCCGTACCCTCCGTGCCCGCGCCCCGCACCGAGGCTGTCCCCGCGCCGGACCGCACCGCGACCGGTGATGTCAGGGCCCTGCCCGAAGTCGTCGCCACGCTCGAACGCACACGCATGTACGAGCGCTTCGGCGTCCGCAACCCCTACTACCTTCCGCACGAGGGCACGATCCGGGACGTCACCCGGGTCGAGGGCACCGAGCTGATCTCGTTCTCCAGCTACAACTACCTGGGCCTGTCCGGCCACCCGACCGTCGTCAAGGCCGTGACCAAGGCGGTCAAGCAGTACGGCAGCTCGGTCTCGGCCGCCCGCATCCTGTCCGGCAACCGTCCGCTGCACGAGGAACTCGACCGGGGCCTCGCCCGCCTCGTCGGCGCCCAGGACGCGGTCACGCTGGTCAGCGGCCATGCCACCAACGTCACGGTCATCGGCCACCTGGTGGGCCCCGAGGACCTGATCCTGCACGACGCGCTCGCGCACGACAGCATCATCCAGGGCTGCCGTCTGTCGGGGGCGAGCCGCCAGCCGTTCCCGCACAACGACATCGCCGCCCTGGACCGGATCCTGCACCAGGTGCGCGACCGCTACCGCCGGGTGCTGATCGTGGTCGAGGGCGTGTACAGCATGGACGGCGACATCGCCGACCTGCCCGCCCTGATCGCCGTCAAGCAGCGGCACGCGGCGCTGTTGATGGTGGACGAAGCCCACAGCATCGGCGTGCTGGGCAAGACCGGCGGCGGCATCGGTCAGCACTGGGGCGTCGACGCCGACGACGTCGACGTGTGGATGGGCACCCTGTCCAAGTCACTGGCGAGCTGCGGCGGTTACGTGGCCGGCCGGCACGAGTTGATCGAGCACTTCCGCTACACCCTCCCCGGCTTCATCTACAGCGCCGGCCTCACCCCGCCGAACACCGCCGCCTCCCTGGCCGCGCTGCGGGTGATCCAGGAGGAGCCCGAGCGGCTCGACCGGCTCCACCAGCGCTCGGCCCTGTTCCTGCGGCTCTCCGCGGCGGCCGGGATCGACGTCGGTACCAGCGAGGGCACGCCGGTCGTGCCGTGCATCACCGGCGACTCGGAGATGGCCCTCAAGCTCGCCGACCGGCTCTACCGGCGTGGCATCAGCGCCAACCCGATCCTGCACCCGGCGGTCGAGGAGCGGCTGGCCCGGCTCCGGTTCTTCATCACCTCCGAACACACCGAGGAGCAGATCGAGTACACGGTGAAGGTCATGGCCGAGGAGCTGGCGAAGCCGGCCTGACCCGTCGGCGTCCCGAACCGCCGGCGTCCTCGTCGGCGCACGGAGCGGGTGGACCGAGGCACCCGGGTGCCTCGGGCGTGTTTCGAAAGTCCCGCCTGCCAGGCGGCGTCCGGCCCGCCCTACGGGCGGACGACGCTACTTTCGAAACACGCCCTCGGTCCGCCTCCCCGGATCAGACCGCCGTGTCGGGGCCCGTGTCCGTGCCCCGCACGGCGAGGCCTTCCTCGTTCGGGACGGCACCACCGAAGCGGCGGTCCCGCTGGGCGTACTCCAGGCAGGCCCGCCACAGGTCACGGCGGTCGAAGTCCGGCCACAACACATCCTGGAAGACCATCTCGGCGTACGCGCTCTGCCAGATCAGGTAGTTGGAGGTGCGCTGCTCGCCGCTGGGGCGCAGGAAGAGGTCCACGTCCGGCATGTCCGGGTAGTAGATGTACTTCGCGAAGGTCTTCTCGTTGACCTTCGCGGGGTCCAGCTTTCCGGCCGCGACGTCCTCCGCGATGCGCTGCGCGGCGTCGGCGATCTCGGCCCGGCCGCCGTAGTTGACGCAGAAGTACAGCGTCATCCTGTCGTTGTCCTTGGTCTGCTCCTGGGCGACCTGGAGCTCCTGGACGACGGACTTCCACAGCTTCGGCATCCGGCCCACCCAGCGGATGCGGATGCCCAGTTCGTCCATCTCGTCGCGGCGGCGGCGGATGACGTCCCGGTTGAAGTTCATCAGGAACTTCACTTCTTCCGGGGAGCGCTTCCAGTTCTCGGTGGAGAAGGCGTACAGGGAGAGGTTCTTGACGCCCATCTCGATGCAGCCCTTGAGGACGTCCATGACGACACCCTCGCCGACCTTGTGGCCCTCGGTGCGCGGGAGACCCCGTTCCTTGGCCCAGCGGCCGTTCCCGTCCATGACGACGGCGACGTGCTTGGGCACCAGCTCGCCGGGAATCTTCGGGGGCGTGGCCCCGGAGGGGTGCGGCTCGGGGGTCTTGTATGTACGCCTGTTACGGCCACCGAGGATCCCGCGTACTGCCATGAGCTGTCTCGTCTCCCTGTGCCTGCTGTGCCTGTGTTACTTCTCTACGTATCGCAGCGAGCGCAGTCCGCGCTCCAGATGCCAGTGCAGATAGGCGGACACCAGTCCGCTCCCCTCCCTGACATGCCGCGCCTCGCACGCGTCGGCCGTCTCCCAGTCACCGGTGAGCAGCGCGCTCAGCAGGGCGACGGCCTCAGCTGAGGGTACGACGCTGCCGGGCACCCGGCAGTCGCCGCATATGACGCCGCCCGCCGCGACGGAGAAAAACCGGTTCGGACCGGGCATTCCGCACCTCGCGCAGTCCTCGAAGCTGGGTGCGTAGCCGTTGACCGCGAGGGAACGCAGCAGGAAGGCGTCGAGGATCAGGTTCGGGGCGTGCTCCCCGCGGGCGAGGGTGCGGAGCCCTCCGATGAGCAGCAGGTACTGCTGGACCGCGGGCTCGCCCTCGTGGTCGGTGAAGCGCTCGGCGGTCTCCAGCATCGCGGTGCCCGCGGTGTACCGGGCGTAGTCGGTGACGATGCCGCCCCCGTACGGTGCGATGGTCTCGCTCTGGGTGCAGAGCGGCAGTCCGCGGCCGATCAGCTCGCTGCCGCGGGCGAAGAACTGCACGTCCACATGGGAGAACGGTTCGAGGCGGGCGCCGAACTTGGACTTCGTACGCCGCACCCCGCGCGCGACGGCCCGCACCCGGCCGTGGCCGCGGGTCAGGATCGTGATGATCCGGTCGGCCTCGCCCAGTTTCTGCGTGCGCAGCACCACGCCGTCGTCCCGGAACAAGCTCATGCGCCCATTGTCCTGTACCGGGCCGGCAGAGCGGGCCCGCCCCGGAAGACCGCCCGCGGCGGGCGCCCCGGTTCAGACCGACCGCCGCATGGGAGGCGGCGTCGCGGGGCTGGGCACGCACATCTGCGGCGTTGTCGTCAGTCAACAACGCTCCGCGTTGCCTCCCTCCTCCGCCTTGCAGCTGCACGCACCCAGCCCCGCTCCTTCTTCCACCTCCCATTTGCCGGTCGGTCTTACGGCCTCCCCCGCGACAGGGGAGGCCGTTGGGGGCCGCCCGCTACGTGGCGGCTGCCGCGCCCAGCCCCGCAAGCAGCAGAACGGTGAAGCGCCGGGCCCAGTCCTCGTCGACGGGCTCGGCGCTCACCAGCGTCCGGTGCACGACCGCACCGGCGATCACATCGAAGATCAGGTCGGCGGTCGAGGCCGCCGACGCCTCGTCCGGTTCGACGGGCAGCTCGCCGCGCTGCTGCGCCCGTTGCCGTCCCAGCAGCACGAGCCGCTTCTGCCGGTCCACGATCGAATCGCGGATCCGGGCCCGCAGCGCGTCGTCACGGGTCGACTCGGCGACCACGGCCATCAGCGCCGTCCTGGTCTCCGGGCGGTCCAGCAGCGCCGCGAACTGCAGCACCACGTTCTGCACATCGGCCGACAGGCTGCCCAGGTCCGGCAGTTCCAGCTCGTCGAAGAGGGCCGCGACGGCGTCCACGACCAGTTCGTTCTTGCCCGCCCAGCGCCGGTAGAGCGTCGTCTTGGCGACCCCGGCCCGTGTCGCCACATCGCCCATCGTCAGCTTCGACCAGCCGAGGTCGACCAGGGACGCGCGGCAGGCCTCCAGGATCGCCTCATCGGCCGCGGCGCTGCGCGGTCGTCCCGTTCGCCCAGGTTTGGGGTGGCCGTGGCTCAGCATGCCGTGACCATACCCGCCAGTAAGGAGGGTCGGCCGGTCGCGTTCGCCGTGAGACAGATCACTGGACACACCTGCGCGCGAGGGGTGCGGGACAGTTACGCTACGGGTCGTAGCGTAAGGACGACGGCCAGGCCGTTGTCACGCCACGAGCGAACGACAGCCACATGTGCCGGGTGGGGACCCGGCGCCGAGAACAGGCCCTTCGAGGGTCACGGGACCGCGGAGGTCCGCGCGTCCCGCACACCGGCGGGTACATCGGACGGATGCGGTTCCCGGATCGCTTTCCGGAACAGTGTGCCGAGGGGGGAGGATGTACGTATGCAGCCTAGGAACATGTCCATGAGCGGCGTCGTCGACCTCGCCGCGGTGAAGGCGGCCGGCGAGGCCAAGGTGAAGGCGGAGCAGGCCCGTGCCGAGGCCGCCCGGCAGGGTGGCGGCGGCGCCGTCCCCCCGTCCTCCCTGGTGATCGATGTCGATGAGGCGGGCTTCGAGAGCGATGTCCTCCAGCGCTCCGTCGAGGTCCCCGTCGTCATCGACTTCTGGGCCGAGTGGTGCGAGCCGTGCAAGCAGCTGGGCCCCCTTCTGGAGCGCCTGGCCCACGAGTACAACGGCCGCTTCGTGCTGGCCAAGGTCGATGTCGACGCCAACCAGATGCTGATGCAGCAGTTCGGTATCCAGGGCATCCCGGCGGTCTTCGCCGTTGTTGCCGGGCAGGCCCTCCCGCTCTTCCAGGGTGCGGCCCCCGAGACCCAGATCCGGCAGACGCTGGACCAGCTGATCCAGGTCGGCGAGGAGCGGTTCGGGCTCACCGGGATCGCGGTCGACCAGGAGGCCGCCGGCCCGGAGGGTGCCGGACAGGCTCCGGCCGAGGTGCCCGCGGGACCGTACGACGCACTGCTCGAAGCGGCCGTGCGAGCGCTGGACGCCAATGACTTCGGTGGCGCCGTCCAGGCGTACAAGAACGTGCTCGCCGACGACCCGGCCAACACCGAGGCCAAGCTCGGCCTCGCCCAGGCCGAACTGCTCGCCCGGGTGCGGGACATGGACCCGCAGCAGGTCCGCAACGACGCCGCCGAGAAGCCGACCGATGTGGCGGCGCAGATCGCCGCCGCCGACCTGGATCTGGTCGGCGGCCATGTCGAGGATGCCTTCGGCCGCCTCGTCGAGACCGTCCGCCGGAATTTCGGTGAGGACCGGGACGTGGCGCGGCTGCGGCTGCTGGAGCTTTTCGAGGTCATCGGCCCCGACGATCCACGTGTCGTCGCGGCCCGCACGGCGCTGGCGCGCGTCTTGTTCTGATGTGACAACGCGGCCGTGGCGTCCCTGGGGCGTCACGGCCGTTTTCGTGATCTGGCGACCAGAGCCGCCCTCGCTTTACCAAATCTTGATAAAAGCACGGACTGTTACTGCCAGTAAATCGTGCGTGGGATTCTGTCCGCTTAAGAACCCCAATTCTCCCTTTCCTCCTTGCGAGAGATGCCACCCTGTGTGGCCGGGCGGCGCCGCCCTGTCGCGCCTTGGTTATCGGGCCGTTACTAGCGAGTAACGAACCCCCTTGTGCCGCGGGCGCTAATGCACCACGATCGGCCACGCTCGGTCCGACGACGCCAGCCCGACCGCCAGTCGGCGCGGCGACCGATTCGGGTCCCTACCGAGTGGGTCGGCGGCAGTCGCGCCGACCGCGGACAGGGGGGTTCCTGCCGTCCGGCAGGGCCTGTCCGAACAGGTTGCGCGAACGCGTGGCCAGTGGTTGTCGCTCGGGGGTGATCGCCAGTGATTCGGACGCGGTTCCTGCCTCCGTGCGCGGGCGCTCTCCTTCCCGAGGACGTAGCACTTCTCCCATCCCAGTACGGGCCCAGGCCCGGACCGGAGATGTACGTCCGAGAAGGAGGAAAATAATGAGTTCCCAGGTTCGTGGCGGCACCAGATGGAAGCGCTTCGCTCTGGTCATGGTGCCGAGCGTCGCCGCGACCGCCGCGGTGGGCATCGGTCTCGCCCAGGGCGCCCTCGCGGCGTCGTTCAGCGTGTCCGGCCAGAGCTTCAAGGTGACCGCGGACAGTCTCGTCGGCCACAACTTCGTGCAGTACGGCAGCGTGGCCACCGGCATGGACCCCCAGGGCGAGAACGGGGCACACGCCGTGGCCGTGTCCGGCTTCAGCGATGCCACGATCACCAAAATGTGCCAGTCGGTGGTCACTCCGAACCTTCCGTTCGGTCTCGGCACCGTCACGCTGCGGCTGACGGCGGGTACGAACCCGGACAAGCCGGTCGAGGCGACCAATCTGTACCTGGACATCGCCGAGCTCAACGCGGACGCCGAGTTCGAGCACATCGACATCGGTGTCGCGGCGGGTTCCCTCAAGAACCCGAACGACCCTAAGTCGATAGGCATCCAGCCTCGCACCCAGGCGAACCCGAACGGCTTCGCACAGCGCGCCGAAACGGCCAAGCTGACCAACGTGCAGCAGACGGCGTGGGCGACCACCGCCGGCACCTTCAAGCTCAGCAACCTGAGCCTGCGGCTGAAGTCCGGCAACAAGCCCTGCTACTAGGGCACTTGCCCAGGGTGGCCGGGGCGCCCGCCACGGACCTCCGGCCGCCCGCCCCTTCTCTTCTCACGGCAGTACCGGTTCCAGGGAGCTGTTTTCCATGAGCCCCGAGTCCACAGGGCAGAACGAGCACTACCTCCGCGCCTTCCGGCGGGGATTCCGCACCTGGCGGGGTAACCGGCCGTTCTGGGCGGGCCTGTTCACCATGGTGGGTGGTCTACCCATCGCGTACTTCCCGTACGCCAACATGCATCTCGGCAACGTCACGCTGGCGATGTCCACGACCGCCGGTGCGGGATCGCTGATCATTGGGATCCTGCTGATCACGCTGGGCCTCACCATGTGGTTCCACCACATCGTGAGAGTGTTCGCCGGAGTCGCCGCGATCCTGCTGGCGCTGATCTCCATACCGGTCGCCAACATCGGCGGATTCCTGATCGGATTCCTGTTCGCCCTGCTCGGTGGAGCGCTCTCCATCTCCTGGGCGCCGGGCGAGCCGAAGCCGGCCGCCGCACATGGCGGTGCTCAGGGCGAGGCGTTCAAGGACGCCGGGTCCGGTACGCAGGAGCCCGAGCCCGAGTTCCAGAGCGCGGCATCGGTGCCCCAGCAGCAGCAGCAGCAGCCGCAGCAGTACGACACGACAGTCGAGGTCGAGGGCGGGAGGCATCGTGGGGAGTGACGAGACGCAGCTGAACTCGGCCGGTGAGGACCTCCCGACGAGAAGCGGTCCGCGTCACGCGGCCCCCAGGAAGTCTCTGCTGACGAAGCTTCACATACCCGCGGGCAAGGCGTTCGCTCTCGCCGCGATGCCGACGGCCGTCTTCGTCGGGATGGGGCTCACCCCCAAGCTTGCGCTCGCCGACGACGCGACGGACATCCCCTTCGCGCCGGGCCCCTGCGTGACCCGCTCCGACGAGCCGAGCCATTCGCCGGAGCCCTCGGCGTCCGCGTCGGAGACAAAGACGCCGTCCCCGTCCGCCAGTGCGTCCACCGGTGCCGGCCGCAGCGGTGCGGACCAGAACCCCGAGACGACGCCGAAGCCGTCGGCGACCCCGTCGGCGAACGGAGCGGCGAACGGAGCGGCGGACCAGCAGAGCGTGGCGTCCGCCGCGACGCCGAGCGCCTCGCCGTCGCCCAGCGCGACGAACAACCCGCTCGATCCGCTGGGCGTCGGCGACGCGCTGGGGGAACTCCTCGGCGGACCGGACCAGGAGACGGCGAGCGCGTCCCCGAGCGCCACCACCGCGTCCCCGAAGCCGTCGGCCTCCGCGACGAGCGAGCCCACCGAGAAGCTCGTGGTCACCGAGAAGCCCGTGGTCAAGGTGACGGACGCGGCGAAGGGCACGGCCAGCAAGACCGCCGACGCCATCCGCGACGCGGCCGACAAGGCGGGCGCATCGGTCAAGGAGCTCGACGAGAGCGCCAAGGGACTCGACCCCAAGAAGGACGACGACATCCCGGACGGCGCCAAGCAGCCGTTCCCGTGCCCCACGGCCGACCCCGAGGCGCTGGCCGCGGCGGACCTGGAGCAGGGCATCCCCAGGCTTCCGAACCAGCCGTGGATCCTGGAGAGTTCGCTGCTCACCCTGAACGGGCTCGACTACAAGGGCATCGTCGAGGTGGAGAAGGGCGACGGCACCACGAAGAAGGTGCTGAAGTTCACCGCGTCGTCCATCGACATCAAGGACCTGCACCAGCTGACCGAGGGTCCGATCGGCACCACCGCCCACGTCCAGGCCCGGAAGGGCTCGACGTCCACCATCCGCAACGGCACGGTGACGATGTACACGGAGGAGCTGAAGGGCAACCTCTTCGGCCTCATCCCGATCACGTTCAGCCCCGAGACACCGCCCCCGCTGAACGTGCCGTTCGCGTTCTTCACCAAGGTCAAGGTGACCCAGGCCGGCCAGTTCGGCGGCTCGCTCACGGTGCCCGGACTGCACAACTACTTCACCGGCGGCACCAGCTGACGAAGTGACTTAGAGTGCCCGGCAGTAGGCAGCGCGGGTGAAGGAGCGGGGCTGGGGTGCGTGCTTCGCAAGGCGGAGGATTGAGCCAACGCGGAGCGTTGGCGATTGACGACAACGCCGCGAGGTGCGTGCCCCAGCCCCGCGACGCCGCGAAGCCTACTGCCGGGCACTCTTAAGGACCCGTCAGGGAGCCGCACAAGGCTGTGGCCCGCACCCCCGTCGAAGGGGGTGCGGGCCACAGCCGTATGTCGGCGCGCCGGCTCGTCAGCCGCGGTCGCTGCCGCCCACGTGGTGCACCCGGACCATGTTGGTCGTGCCCGGGACGCCGGGGGGCGAACCGGCCGTGATGACCATCGTGTCGCCCGCGTTGTAGCGGCTCAGCTTCAGCAGCTCCGCGTCGACCAGGTCCACCATGGCGTCGGTGTTGTCCACGTGCGGCACGACGTGGGCCTCGACGCCCCAGCTCAGCGCGAGCTGGTTACGGGTGGACTCGTCGGTGGTGAAGGCCAGGATGGGCTGCGCGGCGCGGTAGCGGGAGAGCCGGCGGGCCGTGTCACCGGACTTGGTGAAGGCGACCAGCGCCTTGCCGTTCAGGAAGTCCGCGATCTCGCAGGCCGCGCGGGCCACCGAACCACCCTGGGTACGGGGCTTCTTGCCCGGGACCAGCGGCTGCAGGCCCTTGGAGAGCAGTTCCTCCTCGGCGGCGACGACGATCTTCGACATCGTCTTGACCGTCTCGATCGGGTACGCGCCCACGCTGGACTCGGCCGACAGCATGACCGCGTCCGCACCGTCCAGGATCGCGTTGGCGACGTCGGACGCCTCAGCGCGGGTCGGCCGCGAGTTGGTGATCATCGACTCCATCATCTGGGTCGCCACGATCACCGGCTTGGCGTTTCGCCGGCAGAGCTCCACGAGGCGCTTCTGCACCATCGGGACCTTCTCCAGGGGGTACTCGACGGCCAGGTCGCCACGGGCGACCATCACACCGTCGAACGCCATGACGACGCCCTCCATGTGCTCGACGGCCTGCGGCTTCTCGACCTTGGCGATGACGGGGACCCGGCGGCCCTCCTCGTCCATGATCTTGTGGACGTCCTTGACGTCGTCAGCGTCGCGCACGAAGGAGAGGGCGACCAGGTCGCAGCCCATCCGCAGGGCGAAGCGGAGGTCCTCGACGTCCTTCTCGGACAGGGCCGGGACGTTGACCGCCGCACCCGGCAGGTTGATCCCCTTGTGGTCGGAGATCACCCCGCCCTCGATGACGATGGTCTTGACCCGGGAACCCTCGACCTCGACGACCTTCAGCTCGACGTTGCCGTCGTTGATCAGGATCGGGTCGCCCTTGTCGACGTCGCCCGGCAGTCCCTTGTAGGTCGTACCGCAGATCGACTTGTCACCGGGGACGTCCTCGGTGGTGATCGTGAACTCGTCCCCGCGGACCAGTTCGACGGGGCCCTCGGCAAACTTCGCCAGGCGGATCTTCGGGCCCTGGAGGTCGGCCAGCACACCGACCGCCCGGCCGGTCTCGGCGGCGGCCCGGCGGACGCGGTCGTAACGGCCCTGGTGTTCCTCGTGGGAGCCGTGGCTGAAGTTGAATCGGGCCACGCTCATGCCGGCCTCGATCAGAGCGACGAGCTGCTCGTGCGAGTCGACGGCGGGACCGAGGGTGCAGACGATTTTGGAACGGCGCATGAGGCGGATCCTATCGGTTTGTTTCGCTGCGGAATATTCCGGCTGGTGGAAGATACAAAGGGGCGCGGGGGTGCTCACTTGTTGATCTGTCCGAGCGGTTCGGCCTGCCCGGGCACGGTCCGTCCGAGCCGTTCGACCAGCGCAAAGGTCTGGCCGGCGATCTCCAGCTCCTCGTCCGTCGGCACCACGGCGACCGCGACCCGCGCGTAGTCCGGCGAGATCAGCCTCGGTTCACCGGACCGCACGGCGTTGAGACCGGCGTCCACCGCGAGGCCGAACCCTTCGAGACCGGCGATCGCAGCCTCCCGTACGGGCGCCGAGTTCTCCCCGACCCCCGCCGTGAACACCACGGCATCCACCCGCCCGAGGACCGCCGAATAGGCGCCGATGTACTTCTTCAGCCGGTGCACATAGATGTCGAACGCCAGCGCCGCCCGCTCGTCGCCCTCGTCGATCCGCCGCCGGATCTCCCGCATGTCGTTGTCCCCGCAGAGCCCGACCAGGCCGCTCCTCTTGTTGAGCAGGACATCGATCTCGTCGACCGACATCCCCGCCACCCGCTTCAGATGGAAGGTGACCGCCGGGTCGATGTCCCCGGACCGGGTCCCCATCACCAGCCCCTCCAGCGGGGTCAGGCCCATCGACGTCTCCACGCACCGGCCGCCCGCCACCGCTGATGCCGAGGCGCCGTTGCCCAGGTGCAGCACGATGACATTGACCTCCTCGGGGGTACGTCCCAGCAGCTCGGCGGCCTTGCGGGAGACGTACGCGTGCGAGGTGCCGTGGAAGCCGTAGCGGCGGATGCGGTGGGCGTCCGCTGTCCCCACGTCGATCGCGTAGCGCGCGGCGTATTCCGGCATCGTCGTGTGGAACGCGGTGTCGAAGACGGCGACCTGGGGCAGGTCGGGGCGGAGCGCCTGAGCGGTGCGGATCCCGATGATGTTCGCCGGGTTGTGCAGCGGCGCCACCGGGACGAGCCGCTCGATCTCCGCCAGCACCTCGTCGGTGATCACGGTCGGCTCGGTGAAACGCAGGCCGCCGTGCACCACCCGGTGGCCGATCGCCGCCAGCTCGGGCGAGTCCAGCCCCAGCCCGTCCGCGGCCAGCTCCTCGGCCGCCGCCTTCAGCGCCGCCTCGTGGTCCGCGATCCTGCCCGTGCGCTCGCGTGTCCCGCCGCCGCCGGTCAGCGGGGTGTGCAGCAGACGGGAGGTGCCCTCGCCGATCCGCTCGACCAGGCCGATCGCGAGCCGGGAGCGGTCGTCCATGTCGAGGAGCTGGTACTTCACCGATGAGGAGCCGGAGTTGAGGACGAGGACGCGACGGGCCTGCACGGCGGCGAAACCTTTCTTCGTGGTCATGCGGATCACTCCTCGCCCTGCGCCTGGATCGCCGTGATCGCCACGGTATTGACGATGTCCTGGACGAGCGCACCGCGGGAGAGGTCGTTGACGGGCTTGCGCAGCCCCTGGAGCACCGGGCCGACGGCGACCGCGCCGGCCGAGCGCTGCACGGCCTTGTACGTGTTGTTGCCGGTGTTCAGGTCCGGGAAGATCAGCACGGTGGCCTGCCCCGCCACCTCCGACCCGGGCAGCTTGGTCGCGGCGACGCTCGGCTCGACCGCCGCGTCGTACTGGATCGGACCCTCGATCCGGAGATCCGGCCGGCTCGCGCGCACCCGGTCCGTCGCCTGCCGCACCTTGTCGACATCGGCGCCCGTGCCCGAGGTGCCGGTCGAGTACGAGAGCATCGCGATCCGCGGCTCGACACCGAAGCGGGCGGCGGTGGCGGCGGACTGGACGGCGATGTCGGCGAGCTGCTCGGCGTCCGGGTCCGGGTTGACCGCGCAGTCCCCGTACACCAGCACCTTGTCGGAGAGGCACATGAAGAAGACCGAGGAGACGATCGACGCGTCCGCCCGCGTCTTGATGATCTCGAAGGCCGGGCGGATCGTCGCCGCGGTGGAGTGCACGGCCCCGGAGACCATGCCGTCGGCCAGGCCCTCCTGGACCATCAGCGTGCCGAAGTAGTTCGCGTCCGAGACGACGTCGTACGCCAGCTCCACCGTGACCCCGCGGTGCGCGCGCAGCTGTGCGTACCGCTCCGCGAACGCCTGGCGCAGCTCGGAGGTCTGCGGGTCGATCAGCTGCGTATCGGCGAGGTCGATGCCGAGGTCGGCGGCCTTCTTGCGGATGGTGTCGAGGTCGCCGAGCAGGGTGAGCTCGCAGACGTCGCGGCGCAGCAGCACATCGGCGGCGCGCAGCACCCGCTCCTCCGTGCCCTCCGGCAGCACCACGCGGCGCCGGTCCGAGCGGGCCTGTTCCAGCAGCTCGTGCTCGAACATCATCGGCGTGACGCGGCCGCTGCGGGCCACCGAGATCCGCTCCAGCAGGGCCGCGGTGTCGACATGGCGCTCGAAGAGGCCGAGTGCGGTCTCCGCCTTGCGGGGCGTCGCCGCGTTCAACTTTCCCTCCAGCGCGAAGAGTTCGCCTGCGGTGGGGAAGGATCCGCCGGCCACCGACACGACCGGGGTGCCCGGTGCGAGGCGTGCGGCCAACTTGAGTATCTCCTCGCCGGGGCGCTCGTTCAGGGTCAGCAGCACGCCGGCGATCGGCGGGGTCCCGGCGCTGTGCGCCGCCAGTGAGCCGACCACCAGGTCCGCCCGGTCCCCGGGTGTGACGACGAGGCAGCCCGGTGTCAGCGCGTTCAGCAGATTCGGCAGCATCGCTCCGCCGAAGACGAAGTCCAGCGCGTCCCTGGCCAGCCCCGCGTCGTCGCCGAGCAGGACCGTTCCGCCGAGCGCCGTGGTGATCTGCGCGACCGTCGGCGCGGAGAGCGCCGCGTCGTCCGGCAGCACCGAACAGGGGACGGGCAGCCGCGCCGCCAGCCGCTCGGCGATGACCTCGCGGTCCTCGGCCGCCACCCGGTTCACCACCATCGCGAGGACGTCGCAGCCCAGCCCGGCGTAGGCCCGGTAGGCATTGCGCGTCTCGGCCCGTACGGACTCCGCGTCCTGCCCCTTCCCGCCGACCACCGCGATCACGGAGGCGCCGAACTCATTGGCCAGCCGGGCGTTGAGCGCCAGCTCGTCGGGGAGCTGGGTGTCCGCGAAGTCCGTGCCGAGGACCAGCACCACCTCGTACGAGCGGGCCACCTGATGGAAGCGGTCGACGAGCCGCGAGACCAGTTCGTCGGTGCCCTTCTCCGCCTGCAGCGCGGACGCCTCCGGGTAGTCCAGGCCGTAGACCGTCGACGGGTCCTGGGAGAGCCGGTAGCGGGCCCGCAGCAGCTCGAACAGCCGGTCGGGGCCGTCGTGGACCAGCGGCCGGAACACCCCGACCCGGCCCACCTGACGCGTCAGGAGCTCCATGACTCCCAGATCGACGACTTGGCGGCCGTCTCCCCGGTCGATTCCTGTCACGTACACGCTGCGCGTCACGCGTGCTCTCCCGTCGTTCTGTCCGGTTGGAGCGATATCGCCCTGTTGACGATACCTGCGGGGGCGGATATGCCGCCCGCCGGGTGAAAGGCCCTGATCAGGTGCGGGAAGGCCGGCTCTCCGTCCGGTGCGGTGCCGGTGGAAGAGTCGGTAGCGCGAGGTCCAGACCTGACGTGGGACAATCGTTGTGGCTCACGGTACGGGGATTCTGCAGTCGCCCCCGGAATGCACGGCACTAGCGAGCAGGAGATACGGCACGATGCGCATCGGAGTTCTCACCGCAGGTGGCGATTGCCCGGGCCTGAACGCAGTGATCCGGTCGGTCGTGCACCGCGCCGTGGTGGGTCATGGCGATGAAGTCATCGGCTTCGAGGACGGGTTCAAGGGACTCCTCGACGGTCACTTCCGCCCCCTCGACCTCAACGCGGTCAGCGGCATCCTCGCCCGCGGCGGCACCATCCTCGGCTCGGCCCGGCTGGAGCGTGACCGGCTCCGCGAAGCGGCCGAGAACTGTGAGGAGCTGAGCCGCCGTTACGGCATCGACGTGCTGATCCCGATCGGCGGCGAGGGTACCCTCACCGCCGCCCGGATGCTGTCGGACGCCGGAATGCCCGTCGTCGGCGTCCCGAAGACCATCGACAACGACATCTCGGCCACCGACCGCACGTTCGGCTTCGACACGGCGGTGGGCGTCGCCACCGAAGCCATAGACCGTCTCAAGACCACGGCCGAATCGCACCAGCGGGTCATGGTCGTCGAGGTGATGGGCCGGCACGCGGGCTGGATCGCGCTGGAGTCCGGCATGGCGGGCGGTGCGCACGGCATCTGTCTGCCCGAGCGGCCGTTCGAGGTCGCGGACCTGGTCAAGATGGTCGAGGAACGCTTCGCGCGCGGCAAGAAGTTCGCGGTCATCTGCGTGGCCGAGGGCGCGCACCCGGCCGAGGGATCGATGCCGTACGCCAAGGGCGAGATCGACCAGTACGGCCACGAGCGCTTCCAGGGCATCGGCAACCGGCTCGCGATCGAGCTGGAGACCAGGCTCGGCAAGGAAGCCAGGCCGGTCATCCTCGGCCACGTCCAGCGCGGCGGCACGCCGACCGCGTACGACCGGGTGCTCGCCACCCGCTTCGGCTGGCACGCGGTCGAGGCGGCGCACCGGGGCGACTTCGGCCGGATGACGGCGCTGCGCGGCAACAGCATCACGATGGTCCCGCTCGCGGACGCGATCACGCAGCTGAAGAGGGTACCGAAGGACCGGATGGACGAGGCCGAGTCGGTGTTCTGACCGGTTCCGGGCACCGGACGGGCCCGTCACGCCCGGCCCGTCCGCCGTTCGAGGGCGCGGAGGCTGCCCCCTGGGGGCAGCCTCCTTCCGGATCGGGCCGGATCAGGGTGCGTGCCGGACCCCGCGAGCCCGGCAGGACCCGAGAGGCAGGCCACCGAGGACACCGTCGCCGCCTGGGAGCGCGGGCTCGCGCTGCCCAGCGAGTGCCGTGACCGGCAATGTCTGCCCCGTGAGGGGCACGCGTACGGACTCAGGAACCCTCAGCGAGTCTCGGCCACCCACCGGTAGTGCAGCTCCGGCCGTCCGATCTGCCCGTACTGGGGGCTGCGAGCGGCGCGCCCCGTCGACACCAGATGTTCCAGATAGCGGCGGGCGGTGATCCGCGAGATGCCCAGCTCCACCCCGGCGGCCGCTGCCGTCACGCCGTCCGGGGAGGCCCGCAGCGCACGCGTCACCGCCTCCAGCGTCGGGCCGCTCAGTCCCTTGGGAAGCCGGACCGGCTGCGGCGCCCGCAGCGCGCCGAGCGCCCGGTCCACCTCGTCCTGCCCGCTCGCCTCGCCGGCCGCCGCACGGAACTCGGCGTAGCGGACGAGGCGGTCGCGCAGGGTGGCGAAGGTGAACGGCTTCAGTACGTACTGGACGACACCGAGCGACACCCCCTCCCGGACCACCGCCAGATCACGCGCCGACGTCACGGCGATGACATCTGCCGCGTGCCCGGCGGCGCGCAGCGAACGCAGCAGCTGCAGACCGTGCCCGTCGGGCAGATACAGGTCAAGGAGCAGCAGATCGATGGGGGTACGGTCGAGTGCCCGTACCGCCTCCGCACGCGAATGAGCGACCGCGGCCACGGTGAAGCCGGGGACCCGGCCCACGTACAGCTGATGGGCGTCGGCGGCCACGGGATCGTCCTCGACGACCAGCACCTGGATCATGGGGTGGGCTCCTTGGCGGCGTGTGTGGGCGCGGACGGCGTGGGCGCGGGCGACAGCGGCAGTCGTACGGTGAACTCCGCACCGCCGTCCGGGCCCCCGCTCAGGGTGACCGTCCCCCCGCCCCGGTGCACGGCCTGCTGCACGAGCGCCAGACCGAGCCCGCGACCGGCGCCGTGTGTCGACCAGCCGCGGCGGAACACCTGGGCGGCGTCACCGGGATCGACCCCGGAGCCGGTGTCGGCGACCCGTAGCAGCAGCTCGCCGTCATCGGCGAGCGCGGTCACGGTGACCCGAGCACGGACCGGGCGGCCCGCCGCGGGACCCCGCTGACCGGGAACGCCCCCGGAGGGGGCCGGGCCCGTCGCCGCCTCGGACGCCGCATCCACCGCGTTGTCGATCAGATTGCCGAGGATCGTCACCAGATCGCGCGGCGACAACGTCTCGGGAAGGGCCCCGTCGTCGATCAGGCTGTCGTCCGCGAGCACCAGCTCCACCCCCCGCTCGTTCGCCTGCGCCGCCTTGCCCAGCAGCAGGGCTGCCAGCACCGGCTCGGCGACGGCGTCGACGACCCGGTCGGTGAGGGCCTGGGCCAGCTCCAGCTCCGCCGTGGCGAAGCCGACCGCTTCCTCCGCCCGGCCCAGCTCGATCAGCGAGACGACCGTGTGCAACCGGTTCGCCGCCTCGTGCGCCTGCGAGCGCAGCGCCTGGGTGAAGCCCCGCTCCGAGTCCAACTCGCCGGACAGCGCCTGAAGTTCCGTGTGGTCGCGCAGGGTCACGACCGTGCCGCGTTGCTCGCCGCCCACCACCGGACGGGTGTTGACCACGATCACCCGGTCCGCCGTCAGATGCAGCTCGTCGACCCGCTCCTCGGAGGCGAGCAGCGCCCCGGTCAGCGGCGGCGGGAGCTCCAGATCGGCGACCCGGCGCCCGACGGCACCCGGCGGCAGCCCGAGCAGCTCCCGGCCCGCGTCGTTGATCAGCGCGATCCTGCGCTGCCCGTCGAGCATCAGCAGCCCCTCGCGCACCGCGTGCAGCGTGGCCTGGTGGTAGTCGTGCATCCGGCTCAGCTCGGCGGCGTTCATGCCGTGCGTGTGGCGCCGCAGCCGGGCGTTGATCACATACGTTCCGGCGCCGCCGAGCGCGAGCGCCCCGCCCGCCGCCAGCCCCAGCGCGCCGAGCTGAGCCCGTACCTGCGAGGAGACCCGCTCGACCGTGATGCCCGCGCTGACCAGACCGGTGATCCTGCCGCCGTCCCGGATCGGGGCGACCACCCGGATCGACGGACCGAGCGTGCCGGTGTACGTCTCCGTGAACGTCTCGCCGCGCAGCGCCTGCGCGGTGTGCCCGAGGAACTTCTCGCCGATCCGGTCGGTGTCGGGGTGCGTCCAGCGGACCCGGCCCGGACTCATGATCGTGACGAAGGCGATCCCGGTGTCCCTGCGGACCTTCTCCGCGTACGGCTGCAGCACGGCGGACGGGTCCGGGGTGCGGATCGCCTCCCGTACGGACGGAGAATCGGCCACCGCCAGCGCCACCGCCCGGACCTGCCGGGCCGCGGTCCTTTCCGCCTGTGCGCTGCCGGAGACGTACGTGAAGAAGGCGCATCCGGCCACCACGGCCGCCACGAGCACCACCTGCATGGCGAAGAGCTGACCGGCCAGGCTGCGCGGACGGGTACGGGGGAGACGCATGGCCACAGTGTGCCTGGCCGAAAACATATGAACGAAATGTACGTAAGGGTGACCGCCCTCACAGGGAGCGGGATATTCGCCGAGACCCCCAGGGACGGGGGACCGACAGGGACGAGCCGAGGAGAACCCCGTGGGAGTGCCAGCCGCCAGGCGGGACCGTACGCACTATCTGTATCTCGCCGTGATCGGCGCTGTGGCGCTCGGCATCCTGGTGGGCTTCGTGGCCCCCGGGGTCGCTGTGGAGCTCAAGCCGATCGGTACCGGCTTCGTGAACCTCATCAAGATGATGATCTCGCCGATCATCTTCTGCACGATCGTGCTGGGCGTCGGCTCGGTCCGCAAGGCCGCCAAGATCGGCAAGGTGGGCGGTCTCGCGCTCGGCTACTTCATGATCATGTCGGTGGTCGCGCTGGCGATCGGCCTGGTCGTCGGCAATGTGCTGCACCCCGGCGACGGCATGCACCTCACGCAGTCGGTGAAGGATGTCGGCCACACGGCGGCGAGCGGCGCCGCGGAAGGGCCGGTCGACTTCCTGCTCGGCATCATCCCGACCACCTTCGTGTCGGCCTTCACCGGTGGCTCGGTGCTCCAGACCCTGCTGGTCGCGCTGCTCGTCGGCTTCGCGCTGCAGGCCATGGGCGCGTCCGGTGAGCCCGTGCTGCGCGGGATCGAGCACATCCAGAAGCTGGTCTTCCGCGTCCTGTCCATGATCATGTGGGCGGCCCCGGTGGGCGCGTTCGGCGCGATGGCCGCCGTCGTCGGCGAGACCGGCGTGGACGCGCTCAAGGCGCTCGCCACGATCATGCTGGGCTTCTACATCACCTGCATCCTGTTCGTGGTCCTGGTGCTCGGCACCCTGCTGCGCCTGGTGACCGGGGTGAACGTCTTCCAGCTCTTCAAGTACCTGGGCCGCGAGTTCCTGCTGATCCTCTCCACGTCCTCCTCCGAGTCGGCGCTGCCGCGCCTCATCGCGAAGATGGAACACCTGGGTGTCAGCCGCCCGGTCGTCGGCATCACCGTGCCCACCGGGTACTCGTTCAACCTCGACGGCACGATGATCTACCTGACCATGGCGTCGCTGTTCATCGCCGACTCGATGGGCCAGCCGCTGGCGCTGGGCCAGCAGATCTCGCTCCTCCTCTTCATGATGATCGCCTCCAAGGGCGCGGCCGGTGTCTCCGGTTCCGGCATCGCCGTGCTGGCGAGCGGGCTCCAGTCGCACAAGCCCGCCCTGGTCGACGGCGTCGGCCTGATCATCGGCATCGACCGCTTCATGAGCGAGGCCCGCGCCCTCACCAACTTCGCGGGCAACGCCGTCGCCACGCTGCTCATCGGCACCTGGACCAAGGAGATCGACCGGGAACGGGTCGACCAGGTGCTGGCCGGCTCGATCCCGTTCGACGAGATGACGCTCACCCAGAACGATCCGCACGGCGCGACGGATGTTCCCGAGCCCAGGGACGGCGTGACGGCGAAGGTCTAGCGCCGTGACCGGCGATGCTTGCCGGGAGGGGCATTAGTCACGCGCGCGCGTGACGCGGGGCCGGTACGGGAACGTCCGTACCGGCCCCGCCCGTGTACTGCTCCCGCGTTGTCGACGGCACGGCGCAGCCCGCGGCGAGCAGGACGAGCGCGGCGGTGAGCCCCGTCCGTCACCTGCCCAGCGAAGACAGGAAGTTCCGGGCTTGCCTTGACGTCCGCGTCAAGGATTACCGTCGGCACATGCGAATCGGGGAGCTGGCCGAGCGGGCCGGGACGACGACGCGGACTCTGCGTTACTACGAGTCACGCGGGCTGCTGCCTGCGCGGCGGGCCGTGAACGGGTACCGCACGTACGACGAGGACGATCTGCGGCTGCTGCAGCAGATCCGGACCCTGCAGGACTTCGGGTTCGACCTGGAGGAGACCCGGCCGTTCGTCGAGTGCCTGCGTGCCGGCCATCCGGCCGGTGACGCCTGCCCCGCCTCGCTCGCCGTCTACCGGCGCAAGCTCGGCGAGCTCGACTCGCTCATCGAGCAGCTCCAGTCCGTCCGCGCCCAGGTGGGCGCGCAGCTCGCGAGGGCCGAGCTAGAGGCCGGTGCCGAGCTTCCTGGCGGCCCGGAACCACTTTGTGAACTGGGAGGATGACAGATGATTCATGCAGAGGGCGTGGCCGAGGTCACCGACACCACCTTCGACGGGGAGGTGCTGGGGGCCGAGCTCCCCGTCCTGGTCGAGTTCACCGCCGACTGGTGCGGGCCGTGCCGCCAGCTCGCCCCCGTGCTCAGCGCCATCGCCGCCGAGGAGGCGGACCGCATCAAGATCGTCCAGATCGACGTCGACCACAACCCCGGGATCACGAGCCGGTACGGGGTGCTGTCGATGCCGACGTTGATGGTGTTCCGGTCCGGCGAACCGGTGAAGTCGATGGTGGGTTCCCGGCCCAAGCGCAAACTCCTCCAGGAGCTGGAGGACGTGTTCGAGAAGGTGTGAGCGGGAGGCCGGGCCCGTTGAACGGCGTCCGGCCTTCGCTTTCCGTCCCGCGCCTACGGGCGCTCTTCGGTGAGTAATTGTCAAGAGTTGCGGATCGCACGACGCGTGATCATGGACCAGATGTCCCCACTCCCCACCTTCCGGTTCTGATCCGGGTCAGTCCCAGCCGGTCATGCCTCGTCGAAGCACAGGCAGAAGGGGTGACCGGCGGGGTCGAACAGCACCCGGACGTTCTCCTGCGGCTGGAACTCCGCCATGGTCGCGCCCAAGGCGACTGCTTCGGCGACCGCCAAGTCCAGATCGCCGACCTGGAAGTCGAAGTGCATCATCGGGCGCTGTTCCCCGTCGACCGGAGGCCACACCGGAGCCCGATAGCCGTCCGCCTGCTGGAACACGAAGTACGGACCTTGCGGGGAGGCGGCGACGATGGCCGTTCCCGGCTCCTCGTGTCCAATGTGCCAACCAAGGAGTTCGGCGTAGAACTTCGCCAAGCCGCTGGGGTCCGGCGCCTCGATCGCCGTTCCCCACCACATGCCACCGGTTCGAGATCTCATTCGGGCAGCCTGCCTCATGATCACGTGCTTGTCGTGCGCTCAACTGGCTCATTGCCGAGACTCGCGTGTCCTGTGATCAGGCTGCGGCGGCTTTCTCGCGCTCGACGAGGACGCCGTTCTCGAAGCTGGAGCCCGCGCGGACCAGGGGTGCCAGGTGGGCCCCAGCGATCGGCCGCCAGCGAGCCTGAGCGGACTCGACGAGTTTGAACATCATCGCGAGGGCTGCGGCTGGGCTGCCGACGCCGCGAGTGACCAACTCGGCTATGTACTGGTTGACTTCGGCCTCCAGTGCGGCGGCGAGCCCCCGGCGGGCGCCCTCCCGTGCGATCTCGTCGATCAGGGAGCCGGACTCGGTGGAACCGTCCTGGGTGACTACGCTGAGCACGGGCGCGGCTTCCCGACCCACGCCGCGAAAGCGCGCCTACTCGGTGACCATCAACTGAGCTGGCTCGTACGCGGTTCTCCGTACGAGCCGTCCGTGTGGCTCCGACCGCGTCACGGATGTCTGAGCATGTCCCGCAGTCCGGCGACGAGAGCGTGGACATCGCGGTCGGTGACTGCGATGGCCTGCTCGATCGCCGGTTGCGGCGTCCCACTGCGGCAGGTGCGGCACAGTCCGTCGGGGAGCGCCTCAGGGCGGCCGGGCGTGCCGCATTCGGTGCATTCCATCATCACGCCGTGGGGTGTCGACGTGGTGGTTGTGGCGGGGGCGGTGGATGTCAGGGGAGGAATCTTGTCGTTGAGCCGACGGAGGACGAAGCCCCGGGGCGAGTTGATCTCTTCGGGGAGTCCGGCGGTCAGGGCCTGGAGGAGGTGGGCCGGGGTCGCGCCCCGGGTCAGCCATTCGGTGGCCCGTTCCTCCAAGGCCGCACAGTCGGCTGCTGAAAGGGCCAGACGGGGCTCCGAGTGCCCGAGTCGGGCCAGTGCCAGATAGGCGGGCGAGGGGTACCCGGGGGTGTGCGGCGCTGATGGCTCGGGCGTTTGGGCTGCGTCCCGCTGCTGCTGTGGGGGAACGGGGGTATGGGCGGGCTGGACCGGCCCGGGCGAGGCAGGGGGCGTCGGAGGCGCAGGGGTGGGAGTGGCCCCCGCGGCGGTCCCCTCGGCTGTCAGGTAGTTCGCCCACCATTCATTGTCGTGCGCGGTGCGTGACCAGTAGGTGCAGAAGACCCAGCGGACCTGGTCGTTCGCAACCACCGGGCGGCGGACGCGGCGCAGATGGCCGGCCACGGACAGGGCGGTCAGGGCCGTGCTGACGGCCTGCTGGCCGTAGAGCGGGAGTTGTTTCGCCAGCGTCTTCACGCTCATTGCCGCGCCTTCGGGCAGCCGGTCGATGAATGCGGCGATGTAGCGCTCCCGCTCGGGGAGCAGTGCGAAAACGTCTGCCGCGGCCTGGAGTTGGCCGGATGCGGAGCGCTTGCCGTAGCCGGGCTTGGCCATCGGGTGCGCGTGTGGAGATGCGTGCGCGGGCAGGGCGGCGCTAAGGTTTGTTGCAGCCACGGGATCGCTCTCGATTCGATCTTGGGGTGAGACCCCGGCTCGGTGCTGTGAACACCGCGTCGGGGTCGATTCGTTTTCGGAACCGTAAGCAGCCGCGACGCTGTGCCGCAAGTCGGTTGCAATTAGTCACACTTGATCGCCGTTACGGGGGTGGGAGGGTGGGGGGTAACCCCTTCCAACCGCTGGTTAAAGAAGGCGCTCGAATCCCGGCGCTCGTATCTCGGCGCTTGGGTCCCGAGCCCCGAGCTCCGGCCGGGACCGCTCGCCGGTTCGCCTGGAAGGATGAATCCGGCGGCTCTGTAACTCGGTCCCGGGCCCCGGGCTTCGGGATGCAGTATTCGAGCACAGGGGTGATACCTGGTGAGCCGCAACGCTCAGTAGTTGCCACCACCGCAGCTGCTGCCACCGCCGCAGCTGTGGTGGTGCCCTCCTCCGTCGTACGAGGAGCCGTGCGAGCCGTACGAGTCATGGGAGCCGCCGGACCCGTAGGAGCCGTGGCCGCTGTCGCTCCCGTAACTGACCGGATCCTGGTCGGAGTCCGAATCCAGTGCCTTTCCGTACTTGATCAGCATCCGTCCCACCGACGGCAGTCGCCCCCCGGCCCCGTCCCACCGCTGAGAGCGCCGGCGCTCGCCCGGCAGCCCTCCCCGCCCGTCGAACACCACGGCCCCGAGTGCCGCCGCGGCCCATGGCTCGCTCGCGCGGAGCGTTGCGAGGCGACGGCGTCCCGTCGGAGTCAGTGGGCCGCGCGCGGGACACAGCACGCGCACGGCCAGACAGGAGAGGCCCACCACGAGGTAAGGAGCCGTCTGCCGCAGCCCGTGAGGGACGGCGAAGGCGGCCAGGACCGCCGTGCCGCACACCACGGCGACCAGGGCCCGCGCGGCGAACAGCCGGGCCCGGGCGCGGGGCGGGGTCATGAGGAGACCGTACGAGACGAGCCGGTCGCCGATCTCGCGTACGGCCCCGGCCCGCACCGCCCGTACCCGCAGCAGCGTCGGCGTCGTGGAGCCCGCGGTCCGCCATTTCTCGACCACGGCCCGCTCCACCGGATGCTCGGGTTCCGTCCAGGGCTCGGGCAACCGAAGCCGCCCACCCGATCCGATCACCACGTTGTTGTCACTGCCCCACAGGGTATGGAGCGCCGCCTCCACCACCCGCTCGGGCCCGCCCGCCAGGAAAGCCGCATCGTACGGACCCAGCTCAGAAGCGTGCTTCCGGCGCCGCCACGGCAGCAGTCGCCGACCGGAGAGGGTCAGGCAGGCAGTGGCGGCGAACAGTGCGGTCGCGGCGTCGATGAGCGTGAGTGTGGTCCACATGGCGGCCCCCGATCCGGACGTGCTCCGGATGAATGTGCGTATGCGAGGGGTATCTCCGTGTGAAGCGCGGCCAATCCGAACAAGCCTGATTTCAGAGCTTTTTCTGAGCTGCTTGCTCGCCCCGTGCTCGCGGTGCGGGCCGTCGATCGCATCCTCGCGCGCCCGACTCCGAGCTCGCGGCTCTCTGGGGCGACTCCGGTGACGCCGACTTGTGGCGGGGCATCCTCGTACGGCTGCGCGCCGTGCTCGATGCGACGGGCGCGCAGGCCCTCTGCCAAGTGTCTCCTGGACGCAAACAAAAACCCCGGTCCGAATTGACGGCCGGGGCATTTCTTCGCCTATATTGAATAGTTCCGTGTGCGCATGCGGCGCATTATGTGGACCACTTCAATAAACATACTCTATCGCGCCAGGAGCTGAATTGTCAACCGAAGAAATGCGGCAGGAACAGCAATTCGTCTCCCTCGCCCACGAGCGGCTCGACCAGCTCCGGGTAGCGGCCGAAGCCGGCATGCGCGCCACGATCGCGCAGCTCAGCACCGGTCGACAGGCGCGGGTGGAGCGCGATATCGGCGTCGCCGAGCACTCCGCCTCGCTCGCCGCGCTGAATGCCGCCGACACGGGACTCTGTTTCGGACGGATCGACAGGCGCGACGGAGTCACCTACCACATCGGGCGCATCGGAATCCGGCGGGACGACACCGAGCGGACCCCGTTGCTGATCGACTGGCGGGCTCCCGTGGCGCGGCCGTTCTATCTCGCGACCGGGTATGAACCGATGGGGCTGCGCCGCAGGAGGCACATCACCACGCAGGGGCGCACGGTCACCGGTTTGCACGACGAGATCATGGATCTCGCCGACCCCACCCGCACGGGATACGAGTCGCACGACGCCGACGAGGTGCTGCTCGCCGCGCTGAACAGCGCCCGCACGGGCCGGATGGGCGACATCGTCTCGACCATCCAGGCCGAGCAGGACCACATCATCCGCGCCCCGCAGCGCGGGGTGCTCGTCGTCGAGGGAGGGCCGGGCACCGGGAAGACCGCGGTCGCGCTGCACCGGGCCGCGTATCTGCTGTACGCGCACCGGGAACAGCTCGCCAAGCGGGCCGTACTGATCGTCGGGCCCAACCCGGCCTTCCTCGGCTACATCGGCGACGTGCTGCCCTCGCTCGGTGAGACCGGCGTGCTGCTGTCGACGGTCGGCGAACTGTTCCCCGGCGTGCACGCCACCGGCACCGACAGTCCCGCGGCCGCCGCCGTCAAGGGCCGGGCGGACATGGCCGGCGTACTGGCCGAGGCCGTACGGGACCGGCAGCAGGTGCCCGAGAAGGGCGAGCCGATCGTCATCGCGCACGACGACGGGGAGCTGATCCTCGACTGGGGCATGGCAGTCGAAGCGCGGCACAAGGCCCGCGAGACCGGGCTGCCGCACAATCTCGCCCTGCCCACCTTCGCCTTCCGGATCATCGACGATCTCACCACGCAGCTCGCCGACCGCATCGGCGCCGACCCCTACGGCGGCCCGAACTTCCTCGGCCCCGACGACATCGCCCAGCTCGGCAAGGGGATTGCCGCCAGCGCGGACGTGCACGCCGCCATCACCTCCCTGTGGCCCTCGCTCACCCCGCAGGAGTTCCTCGCCGGCTATCTGGCGGAGCCGACGCATCTGGCCGAGGACGACGCGGAGCTGCTCCGGCGCGCGAAGAAGGCCGCCTGGACACCTGCCGACGTGCCCCTCCTCGACGAGGCCGCCGAGCTGCTCGGTGCGGACGACTCCGCCGCCCGGGCCGCCGCCGAGTCCGAGCGGGCCCGCCAGATCGCCTACGCGCAGGGCGTCCTCGACGTCTCGTACGCCTCCCGTACCTACGAGTTCGAGGACAAGGAGGACCTCGACGAGGACGCCTCCGAGGTCCTCGCGGCGCACGACATCATCGACGCCGAACGGTTCGCCGAGCGTCAGGAGGAGGCCGACCACCGCAGCGCCGCCGAGCGCGCCGCCGCCGACCGGACCTGGGCGTTCGGGCACATCATCGTCGACGAGGCGCAGGAGCTGTCGGCCATGGCCTGGCGGCTGTTGATGCGTCGCAGCCCGACCCGCTCGATGACCCTGGTCGGCGACCCGGCCCAGACCGGCGACCTGGCAGGCTGCGATTCCTGGCAGGAGATCCTCGCGCCGCACGTCCAGGACCGCTGGCAGCTGGCCCGGCTCGGGGTCAATTACCGTACGCCCGCCGAGATCATGAAGTACGCGGCCGAGCGGCGCCGGGCCACCGATCCCGCCTTCGAACCCCCGCGCTCCATCCGCTCCACCGGTGCACGGCCGTGGGAGCGCACCCTGCCGCTCGCCGACGTGGCCGGGCTCGCCGAGGCCGAGACCCCGGCGGAGGGCAAGCTCGCCGTCATCGCCCCGCGCGAGCTCCACGCGGAACTCACAGGGCTCGACGACGGGCCGCTGGATCTGCACCGGCCCGTCGTCCTGCTCGACCCGCGCCAGGCCAAGGGCCTGGAGTTCGACACGGTTCTCGTCGTCGCGCCCGCGCTGATGACCCCCAACGATCTCTATGTGGCGCTGACCCGGGCCACCCAGCGGCTCGGGGTCATCACACCGGCTTCAGCCACACCGTCGCCAGCGGAGGCAGAGTGAGCTGGACGCTCGTGCGGTGACCGTGGGCGGCGACGGACTCCGGCTTCAGCGGATCCGGGTTGAGGACGTCACCGCCGCCGTACCGTGCCGCGTCCGTGTTGAGCACCTCAGCCCAGGCGGACACGGACGGCGGCACACCCAGCCGGTACTCATGGCGGACCACCGGCGAGAAGTTCGACACCGCGAGCAGCGGCGCACCGTCCGCGTCGAAACGCAAAAAGGCGAAGACATTGTCCTCGGCGGCTCCGCCGTCGACCCAGGCGAAGCCCTCGGGGACGGTGTCCCGCTGCCACAGCGCCGGTGTCGCCCCGTACACCGCGTTCAGCTCACGCACCAGGTCCCGTACGCCCCGATGGTCCGCCTCCGCCGCGTACGACGGGTCGAGCAGCCACCAGTCGGGACCGTGCCCCTCGGACCATTCCGCGCCCTGGGCGAACTCCTGCCCCATGAAGAGGAGTTGCTTGCCCGGATGGGCCCACATGAAGCCGAGGTACGCGCGGTGATTGGCGCGCTGCTGCCACCAGTCGCCGGGCATCTTGCTGACCAGAGCTTGCTTGCCGTGCACGACCTCGTCGTGCGAGATCGGCAGCACGTAGTTCTCGCTGTACGCGTACACCATCGAGAACGTCATCTCGTTGTGGTGGTACTTGCGGTGAACCGGCTCCTTCGCCATGTACTCCAGGGAGTCGTGCATCCAGCCCATGTTCCACTTCAGCCCGAAACCGAGTCCGCCGAAACCGCCGGGGCCGACATGATGCGTGGCGCGCGTGACGCCGTCCCAGGCCGTGGACTCCTCGGCGATGGTGACGACGCCCGGATTGCGCCGGTAGACCGTGGCGTTCATCTCCTGGAGGAAGGAGACGGCATCCAGGTTCTCCCGGCCGCCGTGCTCGTTCGGGGCCCAGTCCCCGTTCTCGCGCGAGTAGTCCAGGTAGAGCATCGAGGCGACGGCATCGACCCGCAGCCCGTCGACGTGGAACTCCTCGCACCAGTACGTGGCGTTGGCGACCAGGAAGTTGCGCACCTCCGTGCGACCGTAGTCGAATTCGAGCGTGCCCCAGTCGGGGTGCGCGGCCCGGGACGGGTCCGAGTGCTCGTACAGCGGACGGCCGTCGAACTCGGCGAGCGCCCAGTCGTCCCGCGGGAAGTGCGCGGGCACCCAGTCGATGATGACGCCGATACCGGCCCGGTGCAGCGCGTCGACGAGATACCGGAAGTCGTCCGGCGATCCCATCCGCGAGGTCGGGGCGAAGAAACCGGTGACCTGATAGCCCCAGGAGCCGCCGAACGGATGCTCGGAGACCGGCATCAGCTCCACGTGTGTGAACCCCAGATCCCTTACGTATGAAGGGAGTTGCTCGGCGAGCCTGCGGTAGGTGAGACCGGGGCGCCAGGACGGAAGATGCACCTCGTACACCGAGAACGGCGCCTCGTGCACGGGTACGTCCCCGCGGTGCGCCATCCACTCCTGATCCCGCCACTCGTGGCGCGAGGCCGTCACGATCGAGGCAGTGGCGGGCGGGACCTCGGCATGGCGGGCCATCGGGTCGGCGCGCACCGTGTGGGAACCGTCCGGCCGGCAGATGTCGAACTTGTAGAGCGCGCCCTCCCCGATCGCGGGAAGGAACAACTCCCAGACCCCGGTCGAACCGAGCGAGCGCATCGGGAAGCCCGTGCCGTCCCAGTAGTTGAAGTCCCCGACGACCCGGACCCCACGGGCATTGGGTGCCCAGACGGTGAACCGTGTTCCCCTGACCCCCTGGTGTTCCATGGGCTGTGCGCCGAGGGCCGTCCACAGCTCCTCGTGCCGCCCCTCACCGATCAGATGCAGATCGAGATCGCCGAGCGTGGGCAGGAATCGGTACGGATCCTGGACCTCGATCTCGTTGTCCTCGTAGCCGACCAGGAGCTGGTACTCGGGGACGGCGGGCATCGGCAGCAGCCCGGAGAACAGCCCGTCGCCGTCGTCGTGAAGCTCCGTCCGCAGCCCCTTGGCGAGCACGGTCACGGAACGCGCGTACGGACGCAGGACCCGGAGCGCCACACCGCCGCGGACCATGTGCGCGCCGAGCAGATCGTGCGGTGCGTGGTGCTCACCGGCGAGCAGCCGCCCGCGGTCGCCGTCGTCGAGGGCACGCACCGGCCGGACCCCGCGGCCACCGCCGCCGGTGCGTCGGGGACGGGGCGGTTCGGCAGCGGTCCGCTTCTCCGCCCCCTTCTTCCGCTTGGCGGGGGAAGCCGTTGAGGCCGAAGGGCCCGCAGGTGCTGACGGTGCCGCGGGGGCCGGAGTCGCTTCTTGCGTTGCTGGGGTCGCGGCGGCCGCGGCGGCGACCGGAGTCGCGGCGGTTGCGGGTGTCGCGGCGGGCTCCGGGGCGGTGGGCTCGACGGGCGTCGGCGGGGGCGAAGCGGCCACGGTGGGATCGGGCGCGTTGCTGGACGGCTTGCGGGCGGTCACAGGGACTGCCTCCTCGGGGGTGTGGGTGAATCGGGGCGGGCGGGGCGTGACGGGCGGGGAACGCCGCCGTGGCCGAAACCGGGCAGTGTGCGGCGCATCAGTCGACGGCGGCGGCCAGACGTTGGATGGCGGCCATCGGCACCGGCAGCCAGTCGGGCCGGTGCCGGGCCTCGTACACCACCTCGTACACCGCCTTGTCCGTCTCATGGGCCCGCAACAACTCCGGTTCGCTGCGCGGATCGACGCCCGCGGCCTGCGCGTACCCGTCGCAGTAGGCAGTCCGGCAGCGTGCCGCCCACTCGGCGTTCCAGGGCCGGTGGGAGCGGGCCGCGTAGTCGAAGGAACGGAGCATGCCTGCGATGTCGCGCACCGGAGGCTGCGGACGGCGGCGTTCCAGAAGGGGCCGCGCCGGTTCGCCCTCGAAGTCGATCAGTGACCAGAAGCCGTCGGCCGCGCGCAGGGTCTGGCCGAGGTGCAGATCGCCGTGCACGCGCTGCGTGGCCCAGCTCCGGCCCCGGTGGCCCAGAGCGGCAACGGCGTCGAACGCGGTACGCAGCCCGGGAACATACGGCACCAGCGCCGGTACCGCGTGGGCAGCCGCCTCCAGCCGCTCCATCATCCCGGCGGCGAGATGCTCGGTCTGGGAGCGGCGCAGCACGGGCGTCGGCAGCGCGGTGGCGAGTGCTGTGTGCACCTCGGCGGTGGCGCGTCCGAGTGCGCGGGCCTCACGGGTGAAGTCATGGCCCGTGGCCAGTGCCCGTAGCGCAAGCTGCCAGCCGTCCTTCGCGCCCCGCAGGAAGGGCTGGAGAACGCCGAGGGTGAGCGGCTCCGATGCTGTCGCCTCGAACCAGGCGACGGGTTCCGGCACCCGACCGCAGCCCTCCCGGGAGAGGGCGAGCGGCAGTTCCAGATCGGGATTGGTCCCCGGGAAGACCCTGCGGAAGATCTTCAGGATGTAGGCGTTGCCGTAGACGAGCGAGGAGTTGGACTGCTCCGTGTCGAGCACCCGCGGGGCGAGCCCGGCGGGGATGGGGGCGGCGCCCCGGTCGAAACGGAGGGGGCCGAGGGTGCCGGGGGTGCGCAACCGTTCCAGCAGAAGTTCGGCGAGCCGCGGATCGTGCAGCCCCTCGTAGACCGCCAGACCGGCGAGTGGGCCTCCCTTCACATGGCCGATGAGGGCGGGGGCGAGCCACGGTGGCAGCGTGGCCCGGACTCCGAGCAGCATCTGGTAGCAGTCGTCGGGTGAGGTCGGCAGGGACGGCTGATGTACCCGGACCAGCAGATGGAGCAGCCCGGGTCCGTTCTCGGCGCCGCTCCCTGCGGACTCGGCATCCACCGGCAGTATTTCGGTCGCCGAGACGAGGGAGAAGGCCGTGACCGGCTGTCCCTTGCCTGCGAACCACCGCTGCCGAGGCAGCCACTCATGCAGCAGTGGGGCGAGCGACGGGAGTAGTGCTGTGCTGTTGGCGAGGGCGACCCGAGTGGATGCAGCCTTCGACATGGCATCGCGTCCTTTCCCCGGGCACACCACAGGATGCGAAGAGTGTCCCGGATTGCGGCAATAGCTGTCCGGCTGTGCGGGACGTGTCGAGTCAGGATGGTCCGTACGGACTCGACGTGAAGGGCTCCAAGGGCCTTGGAAGGCCCCCGGCGGACTCGGGCGACTCCGTCGAACTCCGATGCGATTTGGCGAATTCGGGGAGAAAGACCCTGAAGAGCTCGATATGGGGGAGATTGCCCAATGCGGGGCGGCGGAAACCGCCCCGCTGGGCATGCGCGAAAGTCGCGCCGCATCAGATCTGCGGCGCGTCCTTCCGCAACCTGAACCAGTAGAACCCGTGCCCGGCGAGAGTCAGCAGGTAAGGCCACTGACCGATGGCGGGGAAGCGCACCCCGCCGATCAGCTCCACCGGATGACGCCCGTTGAACGTCCGCAGATCGAGCTCCGTCGGCTGCGCGAACCGCGAGAAGTTGTGCACGCACAGCACGAGATCGTCTTTGTACTCACGGGTGAAGGCGAGCACCGCGGGGTTCGAGGACGGCAGTTCGTTGTACGACCCGAGACCGAAGGCCCGATTCTGCTTACGGATCTCGATCATCCGCCGTGTCCAGTGCAGCAGCGACGACGGCGAGGCCATCGCCGCCTCGACGTTGGTCACCTGGTAGCCGTAGACCGGGTCCATGATCGTGGGGAGGTAGAGCCGCCCCGGATCGCTGGAGGAGAATCCCGCGTTCCGGTCGGGCGTCCACTGCATCGGGGTGCGTACGGCATCCCGGTCGCCCAGCCAGATGTTGTCGCCCATCCCGATCTCGTCCCCGTAGTACAGAATCGGGGAACCCGGCAGCGACAGGAGCAGGGCTGTGAACAGCTCGATCTGGTTGCGGTCGTTGTCCAGGAGAGATGCGAGCCGCCGCCGGATGCCGATGTTGGCCCGCATCCGTGGATCCTTGGCGTACTCCGCGTACATGTAGTCGCGCTCTTCGTCCGTGACCATCTCGAGCGTGAGCTCGTCGTGGTTGCGCAGGAAGATGCCCCACTGGCAACCGGAGGGAATCGCCGGGGTCTTCGCCAGGACTTCCGAGACCGGATAGCGGCTCTCGCGGCGCACGGCCATGAAGATGCGCGGCATCACCGGGAAATGGAACGCCATATGGCACTCGTCGCCGCCGGCCGGGAAGTCGCCGAAGTAGTCGACGACGTCTTCCGGCCACTGATTGGCCTCGGCGAGCAGCACGGTGTCCGGGTAGTTCGCGTCGATCTCCTTGCGCACCCGCTTGAGGAACTCGTGGGTCTCCGGCAGGTTCTCGCAGTTGGTGCCCTCCCGCTGGTACAGATACGGCACGGCGTCGAGTCGGAAGCCGTCGATACCGAGATCCAGCCAGAACCGGAGGGCGGAGATGATCTCCTCCTGCACCGCGGGGTTCTCGTAGTTGAGATCCGGCTGGTGGGAGAAGAACCGGTGCCAGTAGTACTGCTTGCGCACCGGGTCGAAGGTCCAGTTGGACGTCTCCGTGTCGACGAAGATGATCCGCGCGTCCGGGAACTGCTTGTCGTCGTCGGCCCAGACGTAGTAGTCGCCGTACGGCCCGTCGGGATCGCTGCGCGACTGCTGGAACCAGTCGTGCTGATCGCTCGTGTGGTTCATGACGAAGTCGATGATCACGCGCATCCCGCGATGGTGCGCGGCATCGACGAACTCCACGAAGTCGGCGAGATCGCCGAACTCCGGCAGCACGGCGGTGTAGTCGGAGACGTCGTACCCGCCGTCGCGCAAAGGCGACTTGAAGAACGGCGGCAGCCAGAGGCAGTCGACGCCGAGCCACTGCAGGTAGTCCAACTTGGCGGTGAGGCCTTTGAGATCGCCGATGCCGTCGCCGTTGGAGTCCTGGAAGGACCGGACGAGGACCTCGTAGAAGACGGCGCGCTTGAACCAGTCGGGATCGCGGTCCTTGGCCGGGGTGTCCTCGAACGTGTCGTGGACAGGCTCATTGACAATCATGGTGTGGGTGACCCTCCGGTCGGCGGGGACGGTCGCAGGACGACGATGTGCGCGGGCGTGACGCCCGGCTCCAGACGCACATAGCAGGTCCTGCCCCAGTGATAGGTGTGGCCGGTGAGCTCGTCGCGCACCGGCACGGTCTCGTGCCAGTCGAGGCCGAGGTGTGGCATGTCCAACGAGACCGTGGCCTCCTGGGTGTGGTGAGGGTCGAGGTTGACGACCACCAGAACGATGTTCGAACCCGAACGCTTGCTGTAAACGATCAGCGCGTCGTTGTCGGCGGCGTGGAAGTGCACGTCGCGCAGTTGCTGAAGTGCGGGATGACGGCGCCTGATCCGGTTGAGCGAGGTGATGAGGGGAGCCAGGGAGCGGCCCTCGCGCTCCGCCGACTCCCAGTCCCGGGGCCGGATTTCGTACTTCTCCGAGTCCAGGTACTCCTCGCTGCCGGCCCGTACCGGGGTGTTCTCGCACAGCTCGTACCCCGCGTACACGCCCCAGGACGGCGAGAGTGTCGCGGCGAGCACGGCCCGCGCCTCGAAGGCCGGGCGTCCGCCGTCCTGGAGATAGCCCGGCAGGATGTCCGGGGTGTTCACGAAGAAGTTGGGCCGCATGGAGGAGGCCGAATCACCGGCCAGCTCGGTGACGTACTCAGTGAGCTCCTGCCTGGTATTGCGCCAGGTGAAGTACGTGTACGACTGCTGGAAACCGACCGTGGCGAGCACATGCATCATCGCGGGGCGGGTGAATGCCTCGGCCAGGAAGATCACATCGGGGTCGGTGCGGTTGATGTCGGCGATCACCTTCTCCCAGAAGATCACCGGCTTGGTGTGCGGATTGTCGACGCGGAAGATCCGTACCCCGTGGTCCATCCAGAACCGCAGGATGCGGACGCTCTCCGCGACCAGCCCCGGCAGATCCTTGTCGAAGGCGATCGGATAGATGTCCTGGTACTTCTTGGGCGGGTTCTCCGCGTGGGCGATGGTGCCGTCCGGGCGGTGGTGGAACCACTCGGGATGTTCCTCCACCCACGGATGGTCGGGAGAGCACTGCAGCGCGAAGTCCAGCGCGATCTCCATGCGGAGGGTGCGGGCGGTTTCGACGAAGTGGTCGAAGTCGTCGAGCGTGCCGAGTTCGGGGTGGACGACATCGTGACCGCCCTCGGCCGAACCGATCGCCCACGGCACCCCCACGTCGTGGGTACCGGCTGACAACGAGTTGTTCGGGCCCTTGCGATGGGTGGTCCCGATGGGGTGGATGGGCGGCAGATAGACGACGTCGAACCCCATGGCGGCGACCGCGGGAAGCCGCTCGGCAGCAGTACGGAACGTGCCGCTGACCACCCTTCCCCGGTGCCCCTGCAGATGGTCCGCAGCCTTCCCCGTCCTGCCCTTGCTCGTCTTCGCCGGCTCGGCCGGCTCGAACCTGGCACCCTCCGACCGCGGGAACAGTTCGTACCAGGAACCGAACAGGGCCCGTCGGCGCTCGACGACGAGGGGGAGCGGCCGGGCCGCGGTCACCAGTTCGCGCAGAGGATGGCGGGCGAGCGAGGCGGTGGCCTCGGGGGCGAGCGCGGCGGCCAGCCGTGCGGCGGCCGGCCGTGACGCGTCGCGCAACGCATCGGCCGCGGCCAGCACTGCCTCACGCCCGTCCTGTTTCGGTACACCCCCGGCGGCCCGCTCGTACAGCTCGGCGCCCTCCGCCAGGACGAGCGCGGTGTCGATCCCCGCAGGGATCTTGATCTGTGCATGCTGGCGCCAGGTGGTCACGGGATCGCTCCAGGCCTCCACCGTGTACGTCCAGTGCCCTTCGGAGTCCGGCGTGACGTCGGCGCCCCAGCGGTCGGTGCCGGGAGCGAGCTCCCGCATCGGCGTCCACGGACCCGGGCGGCCGCTCGGATCCCGCAGCACGGCGTTGGCCGCGACCGCCTCATGCCCCTCACGGAAGACGGTGGCCGTGACCTGGAAGGTCTCACCGGCAACGGCCTTGGCGGGCCTTCTGCCGCAATCGACGAGAGGACGGACGTCGAGGACGGGAATGCGACCGATCATGGAATCACCTGGGGACTGGAGCTCGGGCTGCACGGGACGCGGTGCGGGCGTGGAGAGACGAGTGCGTACGCCGCGACTGTGGGGGTCCGTCCTTTCTAGCTGCTCCGTTGACGGCTGATGGGGTGTGAGCATGGCCGCTCCTGTCCGCATTCACTCGAATGGCACTCGAATGGCTGGGGCGCGGGTGTGGCGCGCGGGTGAGCACCGGATGCGCACCGGACGCGTACGGACTGCATACGAACCGCTGCCGGATCGCAGATGAACCGCATTCGGGCTGTATTCGGGCTGTGTACCGCAGAAGCCTTCCCGCGGTCGTCGGGGGGCCAATCCGGTGGTTTGTTAACTACTCGTGCGTAGCGGTGAAGGTCTGAACATGCCGGGCTCCGCCCGGTGTGCGGAGGCTCGCGGAGACGGTCCTCAGCCGCCGCCGAGGCAGCGCCAGGGGGCTCGGCCACGCCTGTCCGCATCGTCCTGTGCCGGTCGTGGGTGTCGCCGTGTCAGTCCCATGAACCGAAACCTCCTCCTCGACGTGGTGCGCGTCGCACGGAGTCGCGTCGAGGGCCGGCCGGTCCGCCTCGACCCGACCCCCGTACACGCCACTGGGCAGCCTTCCCTGTGCCGTGAAGGGCCACAAGGCTGCCCGAGGGGGTGGAATCGGCCATAACGCCTGGGGCGGACGAGATTTAGGGGGCCGCTGATCCGACGCCGGGACTGCGGTGGGCGCCGGGGCCGGGGGCGGATCCGGCGGCGGGCGGCTCGCCCGGTGCCGTTCGTTGTGAGCCGGTCGCGCGCCGTGGTTGCGGAGTACGGCGCACCGTTACCGTCGAGGGTGACGGAGCGGCGCACACCGTGGTGCGTCCCCTCGGATTCGTACGTCCCCTGTAAAGGTGGAATACGTGAAGGCCATTCGTCGATTCACCGTGCGTCCTGTCCTCCCCGATTCCCTTCAACCGCTCAGCGACCTCGCCCGCAACCTGCGCTGGTCCTGGCACACCGAGACACGTGAGCTCTTCCAGGCCGTCGATCCGGAGGGCAGGCACGCGGCGGACACCGATCCCGTACGTCTGCTCGGCGCCGCCTCTGCCGGGCGCCTTGCCGAGCTGGCCCAGGACCAGCGGTTTCTGCACCGGCTGACCGAGGCGTCCGCCGCCCTCCAGGAGTATCTCAACGGCCCGCGGTGGTACCAGGAGCAGCTGGCGCAGGGTGCGGAACTGCCCGCCGCCGTGGCGTACTTCTCGCCCGAATTCGGCGTGACAGCAGCCCTTCCGCAGTACTCCGGCGGACTCGGCATCCTCGCCGGGGACCATCTGAAGGCCGCCAGCGACCTGGGTGTGCCCCTCGTCGGGGTCGGCCTGCTCTACCGGCGCGGCTACTTCCGGCAGAGCCTGTCGCGCGACGGCTGGCAGCAGGAGCACTATCCGCTCCTCGATCCGAACGAACTGCCGCTCACCCTGGTGCGCGAGGCCGACGGAACACCGAGCCGCGTGGTACTGGCCCTTCCGGGTGGCCGCTCGCTCCACGCCTACATCTGGCAGGCTCAGGTCGGCCGCGTCCCTCTGCTCCTGCTCGACTCCGACGTGGAGGAGAACGCACCCGGCGAGCGCGAGGTCACCGACCGATTGTACGGCGGTGGCAGCGAACACCGGCTGCTGCAGGAGATGCTGCTCGGCATCGGCGGCGTGCGAGCCGTGCGGACCTACTGCCGGCTCACCGGGCACGCGGCCCCGGAGGTCTTCCACACCAACGAGGGGCACGCCGGTTTCCTCGGTCTTGAACGCATCCGTGAACTCTCCGGAACCGGGATGGACTTCGACTCCTCGGTCGAGGCGGTGCGGGCCGGCACGGTGTTCACCACCCACACCCCGGTGCCTGCCGGAATCGATCGCTTCGACCGGGAGCTCATCGCCCGTCACTTCGGCGACGACGGCGAACTGCCGGGTGTCGGGGTCGAGCGGATCCTGCAGCTCGGTATGGAGACGTACCCCGGTGGCGAGCCCACCCTCTTCAACATGGCGGTCATGGGCCTGCGGCTCGCTCAGCGGGCCAACGGCGTCTCCACCCTGCACGGGGCGGTCAGCCGGCAGATGTTCGCCGGGCTGTGGCCGGGCTTCGACGCCGCGGAGGTGCCGATCACCTCGGTGACCAACGGCGTTCACGCGCCCACCTGGGTCGCCCCCGAGATCTTCGGGCTGCGAGCCCGGTACGGTGGCACGCCGGGACGCTGGGACGCGGCGGCCGGAATCCCGGACCGCGAAATCTGGGACCTGCGGCGGACGCTGCGCGAACAGCTGGTGACCGAGGTCCGCACGAGGCTTGCCGCCTCCTGGCGCACGCGTGGTGCGGAGCCGGCCGAACTGGGCTGGATCGACGGCGTGCTGGACCCGGATGTGCTGACGATCGGCTTCGCCCGCCGCGTGCCCTCCTACAAGCGGCTGACCCTGATGCTCCGTGACCGCGACCGGCTGACGGAGCTGCTCCTCCACCCGACGCGGCCGATTCAGATCGTTGTCGCGGGCAAGGCGCACCCCGCCGACGACAGCGGAAAACGGCTGGTCCGGGAATTGGTCAGGTTCTCCGACGACCCCAGGGTCCGCCACCGCATCGTGTTCCTGCCCGACTACGGGATGGCCATGGCGCAGAAGCTCTACCCCGGCTGCGACGTCTGGCTCAACAACCCGCTGCGGCCCCTGGAGGCCTGCGGCACGAGCGGTATGAAGGCCGCGCTCAACGGCTGTCTCAACCTGTCCGTGCTCGACGGCTGGTGGGACGAGTGGTTCGAACCCGACTTCGGCTGGGCGATCCCGACCGCCGACGGGTCCGCGATGGACGAGGACCGGCGCGACGAGCTGGAGGCGAATGCCCTCTACGAGTTGATCGAAAAGCGGGTGGCACCGCGCTTCTACGACACGGGCGACGACGGGCTTCCCGAGCGCTGGGTCGAGATGGTCCGCCGCACCGTGGGCACGCTCGGTCCCAAGGTCCTCGCCGGACGCATGGTGCGCGAGTACGTCGAGCGGCTGTACGCCCCCGCCGCGCTCGCCCACCGCTCCCTGGACGCTGCCACGGCGCGGGAGCTCGCGGACTGGAAGGCCCGGGCCCGTGCTGCCTGGCCGCGGGTCGCGGTCGACCATGTGGAGGCCGTGGCGCCCAGCACGGTCGGCGGTTCGGCCGAGCTGGGGGCGACGCTGGCGCTGCGTGTCCGGATCGCTCTCGGAGCACTGGAGCCGGACGATGTGGAGGTGCAGGCAGTGGCCGGGCGGGTCGACTCCGCCGACTCGATCTCGGACGCCCAGTTCTTCCCGCTGAAGCCGACCGGAGGCCAGGACCTGGAGGGTCGCTGGCTGTACGAGGGCCCGCTCGCCCTCGACCGCACCGGCCCCTACGGCTACACGGTGCGAGTGCTTCCCGCTCACCCGTTGCTGGCAACCAGCGCGGAACTCGGCCTGGTCGCACTGCCGACGGAGGCGACGGGCGACGGTGCGGGCCTGCTGATGCGCTGACCACCCGTCCTCCCCGGGGCCGGCACCTGTGAGGTGCTGGCCCCCTTCGTCTTCCGAGCGCAGTGGCCCTGGCACCGGCGGCCCGCGACAGCCGGCCCGTACCAAGATGTGCGATCACCCGTTGAGCCACTTCGGGGGAGAGGAATGCCGCGTGCGGCAAGCGTGCCTGCACCCCGCACTGCGGAAGCCGGGAGGCGAGCTGAGAGCCGCACGGGCTCTTGAACAACCGCCCGTGCCGGCCGGTGTCGCTGCAGGGAGCAGCATGTGGTGGCCCGGAGCCGGCACGAACGCCCCGGGCGGTCACTTTCCCTGTCTGTTGCTGGAGGTGTCGCACAGCGCGCGGTCGACGAGGTCGCTGGCGGCCTTTTGTTGCCGGAGCGTTTTATCGAGGTTGTTGAAGCTGGTGGACATGGAGACGGTGACGGTGCGGCTGCCGTCGTCGGTGGCGCCGTTCAGGGTGATGTAGCCGGCTTCGCCTCCTTCGTGGCTCCAGTAGCTGCCGCCGCAGGTCAGGGGGCGGTTGACCAAGCCGAGGCCGTAGCGTCCGCCGGGCCAGAATGCCTCGAACTGCTTGGCGACCGGGACGGTGTCCTGCATCTCGGCCATGCGCGCCCTGGACAGCAGCTTGCCGCCCAGCAGTCCCCGGAAGAAACGGTTGACGTCCGCCGTGGTGGAGACATAGCCGCCGAGGTCGGGGACGATCTGTTCGGTGACGTCGGTCCGTTCGCCGGGGGCGAAGACCTGGTAGCCGTCGGCGTGCGGGCGGCGAAGGGTGGGAGTGGCGCCCGACAGGTAGGTGTGGTTCATGCCGAGCGGGTTCAGGATCCGGCTCTCGACCTCCTCCTGCCATGGGCGGCCGGCGGCCTTTTCGACGATCATGCCGAGGACGACGTAGCCGGTGTTGGAGTAGTTCCAGCCGGCGCCGGGCCGGAAGTCCGGGTGGTGCTTCATCGCCCGGGCGACGATCTGTTCGGGGGTGTAGGTGTCGTAGCGGTGCCGGTAGTACTCCTGCGGGGTGTCGAAGCCGGGAAGGTCGTCGTGGAGGCCGCTGGTGTTCTGCAGGAGCTGGCGCACGGTGATTTTCCGTCCGTCGTTGCCCTTGCCGTCGATCACACCGGGTAGCCAGCGGTCTACCGTGTCGTCCAGTGACAGCTTGCCCTCGTCGACCAACTGCAGGATCACAGTGGCCATGAGTGCCTTGCCGGTGCTGGCGATCCGGAAATAGCCGTCGCGGGGCACCGGGCGGTTCGTGCCCGCCACGGCGACGCCGGTGGTGGCGACCAGATCCCGGCCGGAGGCGGTGGTCACCCGCGCCTGGACGCCGGTGATCCCCAGCGCCTGGATGGCATCGGTGTCCAGGCGCAGGTCGTCTTGCCGGTAGCCGGGCGCGGACGTCGCGGCTGCACCGTCCGAGGGCTGGACAGCTATGGCCACACCCGCTGTGCCGAGTGCGGCCGCCGCGACGGCCAGCCACCCTCGGCCGATCCGGCGGTGACGCTGCTGGGACGGGCGGTGCTGCGGCGCGGAGGCCGGGGTTGTGGATTTCATGAATCCCACGCTAGGTAAGCCTCGAGTTGCGTGTCGCTACCACAGGCGCCCGATGGAAACCTACAGGTGGCTGTAGTGCCGCAGGGGCGCCCGGCACTTACAGTGGCGCGTCTGAGGGCCGCTCCCGGTCCCGTACGACAGACGAAGGCGAATCCAGTGCACGGCGTGATCGGCGAGGCCCGCGCATGGTTGGTCCAGACCGGGCGCAGCGGACGCTACCTACTCGGCACCCTGATGACCGCGATGGTGACGCTCGTGGCGGCGCCACTGCTGTGCGTACCGTCGCTGGCAGGTCCCTGGGCGGAGCGCCACCGCCGGCGCGCAGGGGCGCTGCTGGGCCGACCGGTGGAGCCGCGCCCGCGCGCCCTCCGCCGCGACCTTGCGTGGCTCGTGACTCAGGTGGCCACCGGCCTGCCCGCGGGCACACTCGCCCTGCTGTGCCTGGGTAACCTGCTTCTCAGCCTTGTCGTCACCGTGGGGTGGTGGGCCTTTCCCACGTCGGATCCGCCACGGCTGCTGCTCGGTGTCCGTATCAACAGCTGGGCCCCCGCGCTGACGATCAGCCTGGCGCAATTCCTGCTCCTTGCGGCGCTGGCGATCATCGCCCTGCCACCGCTCGCCCGGGTGCACGCGCGGTGCTGCCTGGCAGTCCTGGCACCGTCTCCCGCGGAACAACTGGCCGCGCGCGTTGCCGAGCTCACCCAGACGCGCGCAGACGTCCTGCAGGCGCACGGCGCGGAACTCCGCCGGATCGAACGCGACCTGCACGACGGCACCCAGGCCCGGCTGGTGGCCATCGCCATGCGGCTTGCCGTGGCCGGGGAGAGCTTTCCCCAGGACCCCGACGCGGCCGCTGCGCTCGTACGGCAGGCCCAAACCGAGACCGAGGAGGCCATGACCGAGCTGCGCTCCGTCATCCGCACCATCTACCCTCCGGTCCTGGCCGACCAGGGCCTCGTCGGCGCGCTCAGCACCCTGGCCACCAGGGCCGGCGTGCCGACCCGCATCGACATCGGCGAGCTCGGCGAGGTCCCTGCCGCGGTCGAAGTGGTCGCCTACTTCGCCGTCACCGAGGCGCTGGCGAACATCGCCCGGCACAGCCGAGCCACCAAGGGCGCCGTCCGCGTCACCCGCAACGGTGCGATGCTGTCCGCAGAGATCACCGACGACGGGACCGGCGGGGCCGACGCATCTCGGGGCAGCGGCCTGGACGGAATTCGCCGCCGAGCCGCCGCCCTGGACGGCACCATGAAGATCAGCAGCCCGCCGGGCGGGCCGACCACCCTCACCGTGGAGCTGCCGTGCGTGTAGTCATCGCCGAGGACAATGTCCTGCTGTCCTCCGGACTCGAACTCCTGCTGGGCTCCCAGGGCTTCGAGGTCGCCGCGATCACGGACGACGCCCCCGGCTTCCTCGCTGCTGTCGAGACCCACCGCCCGGACGTCACCATCGTCGACGTGCGGCTGCCCCCGACCTTCCGCGACGAGGGTATCCGCGCGGCCCTCCGGGCCCGCCGCGACCGTCCAGGACTTCCCGTCCTGGTCCTGTCTCAGTACGTCGAGCAGGAATACGCCGGCCGCCTCCTCTCCGACACCCGCGGCGGCATCGGCTATCTACTCAAAGACCGGGTGAGTCGTATCGCGGAGTTCACCGACGCACTGCGCCGCGTGGCCGCCGGCGGCACGGCCATGGACCCCGAGGTCATCGCCCAACTCCTCGCCGTCCGCAGCGATCCCGTCGACGCCCTCACCCCCCGCGAACGCGAGGTCCTGGCTCTGATGGCCGAAGGGCACGACAACGCCACCATCGCCCAGCGGCTTTTCATCACCGACAACGCCATCCACAAACACATCGGCAGCGTCTTCCTCAAACTCGGCCTGTCGGCCGGCGACAGCGGCCACCGCCGGGTCCGCGCCGTCCTGGCCTACCTCCGCCGTCACGGCGGCACCGAACCCAGCCCCTGTTGAGTGATCGGCCGATTGATGAGCAAGATCGGCACGTGCGAGTTCGTGGCCGATTCGTCACGCCCGCGACCTGCTCACCCGCCCGGAGAACACCGTCACCTCGATCGCCAAGTCCCTCGGCGTCTCCCGCGACACGATCTACACGTACGTGCCCGAGCTGAAGGGCGGCCGTCTCGCGCTCGCCGAGGCGCCGGCCGCGCCCGAACTGACCCGCCCTACGCAGTCAGCGGACTGACGTAGGGCCGGTTGCCGCTGGTGAAACGGTTCTGACCGGCAGCCCGACACCCGCGCGGACCGTGCGTTCGTCGTCGGCAAGCAGCACCCTGATCATGCGGCTCACCCGACGGCGAATCGCCCGGGAGGAATGAGAGCTCCTCCCGGGCGGTTCGCCGCATCACGTTCTCGGAATGCGGTGCTGGGTTCAGAAGGTCAGCTTGAAGCTGTTGATCTTGCCGGTGTCACCCGAGTAGACGTCCTGGACCTTCAGCTTCCAGGTGCCGTTCGCCGCCACGGACGACGCGTTGACCGTGTACGTCGTCTGGACGTTGGGCGCCGAGTCGCTGATCGAGGAGTTCTTCAGCCGGTAGGTCGTACCGTTCGGGGCGACGAGGTCGATGACCAGGTCACCGCGCCAGGTGTGGGTGATGTCCACGCCGACCTTGAGGGTGCTGGGCGCGTTGCCCGTGATGCCGGTGACGTTGACCGAGCTGGTGACGGCCGCGCCGCGGTCCGGGATGGTGACGGGGGTGGTGTTCTCGAAGACCGTGCCGCCGGGGTCGCCGCCGCCGCCGGGACGCGAACCGACGTTGATGGCGGCCCAGGCGTCGGCGACCGCGTTGTACTCGGCGCTGGTCGTGCCGTACAGCTCACCGGCCGCGGCGAGGGTACCGGTGCGAGCCGCCGCGTAGTTCGTCGTGGAGGTGAACTTGGTGGTGAGCGCCTTGAACCAGATCAGGGCGGCCTTGTCGCGACCGATGCCGGTCACGGGCAGACCGTCGGAGGTCGGCGAGTCGTAGTTGACGCCGTTGATGGTCTTCGCGCCGCTGCCCTCGGAGAGCAGGTAGAAGAAGTGGTTCGCCGGGCCCGAGGAGTAGTGGACGTCGACGTTGCCGATGCCCGAGTACCACGAGTCCTTGGACGCGCCGTCCTTGCTGGGCTTGTCCTGGTAGCGCAGCGGGGTGCCGTTGCCGTTGATGTCGATCTTCTCACCGATGAGGTAGTCGCCCTTGTCGGTGGCGTTGTTGGCGTAGAACTCGACCGCCGTGGCGAAGATGTCGCTGGTCGCCTCGTTGAGGCCACCGGACTCGCCGCTGTAGACCAGGTTGGCGGTGGCGGCGGTGACACCGTGCGTCATCTCGTGCGCGGCCACGTCGAGGGAGGTCAGCGGTGCGGCGTTGCCGCTGCCGTCTCCGTAGGTCATGCAGAAGCAGCTGTCGCTCCAGAACGCGTTGACGTAGTTGTTGCCGTAGTGGACGCGGGAGTACGCGCCGACGCCGTCGCCCCGGATACCGGTGCGGCCCTGCACGTTCTTGTAGTAGTCCCAGGTCTCGGCCGCGCCGTAGTGGGCGTCCGCGGCGGCGGTCTCGGCGTTCTGCGGGGTGCCGTTGCCCCACACGTCGGTGGAGTTGGAGAACAGCGCCCCGGTGCCGGAGGTGCCGTGGTTCAGGTTGTACGTCTTGTGGTTGCCGCGGCCCGTGTCGGTCAGCGTGTACGAGGGCGCGGTACCGAGGGTGACCTGGCCGCTGTACTCGGTGTTGCCGATCCCGTTCTCGATGGCCTGCCACTCGTACAGCTTCGCGCCGCTGGCCGCGTCGGTGATGACGTGCAACTCGTTCGGGGTGCCGTCCTCCTGGAGTCCGCCGACGACGGTCTCGTAGGCGAGCTGCGGCTTGCCCTGCGCCATCCAGACCACCTTGCGGGGGGCCCGGTCGGCCGTGGTCCTCTTGGAGCCGTCGGCCTTGGCGAGTCCGAGTGCCTGCTTCTCGGCCACGGCGGGCGCGACATCGGCCGTCGTGTCCACGGCCTTCAGCTGACCGCTGCTGACCTTGGACGCCTTGGTGACGCTCTTGGTCGCCCCGGCCTTGGTCTCCTGGACGACCAGGTCGCCGCCGAGCACCGGAAGCCCGGCGAAGGTGCGCTCGTAACGGGTGTGCGTGGTGCCGTCGTTGTCCTGGATGACATCCCGGACGACGAGCTTCTCCTGAGAGCCGAGACCGAGCTCCTTGGCCGTGGCCGCCTTGCTCGCGTTGGCCTCGCGGATCAGCTCGGCGCGCTTGGACGGGGTGAGCTGTTTGGCCAGTGCGCCGTGTCTGGCGCCGACGGTCGCGGCCGCGGTGGCGCTGCCTGGAGTGGCTGTGGCCGTACCGGCCTGGACTCCGACGGCGAGGAGGGCTGCTGCGGCTATCAGGGCGCCGGTCGCGGTGGCACGACGGCTGGGCGTGGATCTCACGCGGACTCCTTCTGCGAGGGGGGTACCGGCGGCTGGGTGAGCCGGCCGGGCAGAGCAGGCGGTGCGCGGAACGTGGGAAGAGTGTCAGCAGATGGAGGCCCCTGTCAGGGCCGCGTCAAAAAGTTGGCCAGAATTCGTCCGTTGCCAGAAAGGCCATGTTCGTTAAGCGGACGTTTCACCGATCGTTACCGAGAGGGCGTCCACGGTCCGGAGCGGCCGATTTCGAAGAGCGGGTCCCGGTTGAGCTCGAACACATCGTGTGCGAATGGCGCGTTCGGCGCGGCGTCGTGGCCACCGGCCGAAAGTGTCTTGAATTGTGGCTTGTTCTGAACGGGTCAGTCCTTGTCGTGCAGCAAAGGCCAGGTAAAGCGCCGGGCGACGAGGTTGGCCGTGGTGGCTTCCGTTCGGTTCGCCGGGACAAGGCAACGGCAGCCGCCCCGCCGCTGCCGAGCCGGTGCGCGGCACCGTCGCACCGGCCGTCCGCCCGGTGTGGTCGCGCCGACGCCGGTGGTTGTTGCCGGGCAGCGCGTCAGGCCAGGCTTTCCCGCCAGGCGCGGTGGAGACCGGCGAACCGGCCGGTACCGCCGATGAGTTCGGACGGGGAGCCGTCCTCCACGACCCGGCCGTGCTCCATGACCAGTACCCGGTCCGCGATCTCCACGGTCGACAGCCGGTGGGCGATCACGACCGCGGTGCGGCCGTGCAACACCGTGTCCATGGCCCGTTGCACGGCGCGTTCGCCGGGGATGTCGAGGGAGCTCGTCGCTTCGTCGAGGATCAGGACCGCTGGGTCCGCGAGCAGGGCGCGGGCGAAGGCGACCAGTTGGCGCTGGCCCGCCGAGATCCGCCCGCCCCTCTTGCGTACATCCGTGTCGTACCCGTCGGGCAGTCCGCTGATGAAGTCGTGCGCGCCGATCGCCTTCGCGGCCCGCTCGATCTCCTCGCGCGAGGCCTCCGGGCGGCCGATGGCAATGTTCTCGGCGACCGTCCCCGAGAAGAGAAACGCCTCCTGGGTCACCATCACGACGCCGCGCCGCAGTTCGGGCGTGGCCAGATCGCGGAGATCGGTGCCGTCCAGCAGCACCCGGCCGTCCGTCGGGTCATAGAACCGGGCCAGCAGCTTGGCGAGCGTCGACTTTCCGGCACCTGTCGAGCCGACCACGGCCACGGTCTGCCCGGCCGGAATCGTCAGATCGAAGCGGGGCAGCACTTCGCCGCCCGTGCGGTAGGCGAATCTCACCGAGTCGAAGGCGACGTCACGCCCTGGGTGCTCACCTGCGCGGGCAGGCAGCTCCCGCGGGTTCGTCGCCTCGGGGACGGAGGGGGTCTGGGCCAGCAGTCCCGCGATCTTCTCCAGCGAAGCAGCGGCCGACTGATAGGAGTTGAGGAACATGCCGAGCCGGTCAATCGGGTCGTACAGCCGCCGCAGGTAGAGCACGGCCGCGGCCAGCACGCCGAGCGCGAGCGTCCCGGAGGCGACTCGGTACGCACCCCACAGCACGATGCCGGCGACCGCCGTGTTGGCGACCAGCCGGGAGCCGACCACGTAGCGCGCCATCTCCAGCAGCGCGTCGCCGTTCGTCCGGCAGTGCTGCTGGTTGAGCCGCTCGAATTCTGTGTCGTTGATGCGCTCGCGACGGAACGCCTGGACGGGACGGATCCCGTTGATCGTCTCAGCGAACTTCACGATGACCGATGCGATTGCTGTCGACCGGGCGGAGTAGATCACCCCGGCGCGCCGTTGGTAGAGCCGCACCAGCAGATACAGCGGCACGAACGAGAGGACGGCGACCGCTCCGAGACCGATGTCCAGCCACAGCAGCAGCAGCGAGATGGAGATGAAGGAGAGCACGACGACGATCAGTTCCTGCAGCCCCTCGCTGAGCAGCTCCCGCAGCGACTCCACATCCGTGGTGGACCGGGAGATCAGCCGGCCGGAGGTGTAGCGCTCATGGAAATCCACGCTCAGTGCCTGCGCATGACGGAAGATCCGCCCCCGGAGATCGAGCAGCACGTCCTGGTTGATCCGGGCGGAGGCCTGGATGAACGCGTACTGCATGCTCCCCGCGCCGGCCGAACACAGCGCGTACCCGATGGCCACGGCGATCAGTGGTCCGTAGTCCTTGTCGCGGAACGCGGGTACGCCGCTGTCGATGGCGTACGCGACGAGCAGCGGTCCCGTCTGGACCGCGGCCTGCTGGATCAACAGGAACAGCGCGGCCACCACCACCCTGCCCCGGTGCGGGCCGAGCAGGGACAGCAGCAGGGCGCGGGTCGCGCCGCGCGGAGTGGGCAGGTCGTCCTGGTCGAAGGGGTCCTGGGCGCCGGAGGGTGAGCCGGGTTCGGGAGCGGCCCCGGGCGTCTTCCGTGTGGTGTCGTCCGGTCGGGCTGCCGGCCGGTCACGGGTCAGGGTGTCCGTGCCCCTGGCCGCGTCCGCAGTGCCGGTGGTCGCGTCGGTGCCGCTGAGGGGCTCGTTCTCGTCGCTGCCACCCGCTCCCGCGGGGCGTCCGGTCGTCGCATTGGTCATCGGGTGCTGTCCTTCTCGGCAGGGACGTCCATGGCAGGCAGGCCGTCGGTGGACAGGAATTCGGGCGCGTCCCCGGCGCCGGACATAAGCCAGGCGTACTCGGCGTTGCTGCGCAGCAGTTCCTGGTGGGTGCCAACGGCGCTGATCCGGCCCTCGGACAGCAGCGCCACCCGGTCCGCGAGCATCACGGTGGACGGCCGGTGGGCGACCACGATGGCCGTGGTCGATTCGAGCACGCGCCGCAGGGCGGCCTCCACCAGCGCCTCCGTATGTACGTCCAGGGCGGAGAGCGGGTCGTCGAGCACCAGGAAGCGCGGCTGCCCGACGACGGCGCGGGCCAGTGCGAGGCGCTGCCGCTGGCCGCCGGAGAGACTGAGCCCCTGCTCGCCGACCTGGGTGTGGATGCCCTCCGGCAGGTCGTACACGAAGTCGGCCTGGGCGATCGAGAGCGCCCGCCGCAGCTCGTCCTCGCCGGCGCCGTCGGCGCCCATGAGGACGTTCTCCCCGACGGTCGCCGAGAAGAGCGTCGGCTCCTCGAACGCCACGGACACCAGCTCACGCAGCTGTTCGCGCCGCAGGGTGGTGATGTCGGTGCCGTCCAGCGTGATCCGCCCGGCGGTGGCGTCGTGCAGCCTCGGTACGAGGGCGGTGAGCGTCGTCTTCCCCGATCCCGTGGCCCCGACCAGAGCCATCGTCTCGCCGGGGTGGATCCGCAGATCGATCCGGGTCAGTACGGGTACGGAGTCCGGCTCCGCGTCGGGGTAGCGGAACTCGACGCCTTCGAAGACCATTCCGCCGTCCGCGTGCTGCTGCGAGGACGCCGGGGAAGACTCCGCGGCGGTCTCGCGCTCCTCCGCCACATCCATCACCTCGAAGAACCGCTCGGTCGCCGTCGCCGACTCCTGGCTCATCGCCAGAAGGAAACCGATCGACTCGACCGGCCACCGCAGCGCGAGCGCCGTCGACAGGAACGCCACCAGCGTGCCCGCCGAGAGATCTCCGTCGGCGACCTGGATCGTGCCGAGAACCAGCGCCCCGCCGATCGCCAGCTCCGGGATCGTGGTGATGAAGGCCCAGATGCCGGCCAGCAGCCGCGCCTTGTCGAGTTCGGTGCCGCGCAGTCGCTGCGAGAGGCCGCGGAAGGCCAGGGCCTGGCTTCGATTCCGCCCGAAGCCCTTGATGATCCGGATGCCGAGGACGCTCTCCTCGACGACCGTCGTCAGATCGCCGACCTGGTCCTGGGCCTGGCGCGCCACCACCGCGAACTTCGTCTCGAAGACGGAGCAGAGAATCACCAGCGGCACCACCGGTACGAGCAGCGCCAGGCCCAGCGTCCATTGCTGCACCAGCAAAATAATGAAACCGACCAGGATGGTGGTGGCGTTGACCAGGAGAAACGTCAGCGGGAATGCCAGGAACATGCGCAGCAGCATCAGGTCCGTGGTTCCGCGCGACAGCAGCTGCCCGGACGGCCAGCGGTCGTGGAAGGCCACCGGAAGCCGTTGCAGATGCCGGTACAGGTCGGCCCGCATCGATGCCTCGACGCCCGCCAGCGGCCGCGCCACCAGCCATCGCCGCAGCCCGAAGAGCAGTGCCTCGGCGATGCCCAGCAACAACAGGTACAGCGCACCGAGCCAGACTCCGCCCGGATCACGGTGCGCGACCGGTCCGTCCACAATCCATTTCAGTACGAGGGGGATCACCAGGCTGAGGCAGGAGGCGACGATCGCCACGGCCGCCGCCGCGGACAGGCGGATACGTACAGGCTTCACGTAAGGCCACAGCCGCAGCAGGGAGCGCGCGGCGGACCGGTCCTTGGGCTCTACATGTGTTTCGGGCATCAGGGGCGAGCCTACGGTTCACCACTGACATCGCTCATCCGGTTTTCGTCGCTCTGTCGACGTCCCGTCCCCCAATGGCCCGTGACCGCCCGGTCGTACCCCGGAGTCAACCGATCGGCTGATGTCGTTTCGAGCGTGATGGCCGATGCCGCGCGGCCCCGCCCGACGGGACCCTCGTATCCATGGCAATCATCGAAGTGAACGCGGTGCACAAGGCTTACGCCGGGCGCACCGCGGTGGACGGAGTGACGTTCGCCGTCGACGAGGGGGAGATCTTCGGGATTCTCGGCCCCAACGGCGCGGGCAAGACCACGACCGTCGAATGCGTCGAGGGTCTGCGGATCCCCGACTCCGGTACGGTCCGGGTCGCCGGACTCGACCCCGTCGCCGACCACGGACGAGTGACGCAACTGCTGGGCGCCCAGCTCCAGGAGAGCGAGCTGCAGGCGAAGCTCACGGTCCGCGAGGCGCTGGAGCTGTACAGCGCCTTCTATCCGAACCCCGCCGACTGGCGGACCCTGACCGAACGGCTCGGTCTGCACACCAAGCTCACCACGCGCTTCGCCAAGCTGTCGGGCGGTCAGAAGCAGCGGCTTTCCATTGCCCTCGCCCTGGTCGGCAACCCACGGGTCGTGGTGCTCGACGAGCTGACCACCGGACTGGATCCGCGGGCCCGCCGTGACACCTGGCAGCTGATCGAAGAGGTACGGGACAGTGGTGTGACCGTCCTTCTCGTCACCCATTTCATGGAGGAGGCCCAGCGGCTCTGCGACCGGATCGCCGTGATCGACCAGGGGAAGGTCGTCGCCCTCGACACCCCAGCCGGCCTGATCAGCAAGGCAGGCAGCTCCACGGTCATCTCCTTCATGCCGTCACAGCCGCTCGACGACACCGAGCTGGGCCTGCTGCCCGGGGCGGTCTCCGTCGAGCAGAAGGACGGCCGGATCGTCATCAACGGCACCGACGAGACGGTCAACGCGGTGATCTCGCTGCTGGCCCGCCACCGCGTCACGGCACACCAACTCCGCGTCTCCGAGGCCACTCTGGACGACGCCTTCCTCGACCTCACAGAACAGGCGGCCTGAGATGACCACGGCGAACCCGGCCAAGCCGCGGGCCGCGACCACCCCCTGGGCGGCGGTGCTCAGGACCGAGACGCGGCTCTTCCTCCGCGAACCCGGCAGCCTGTTCTGGATCCTCGTCTTTCCGACCGCGCTGCTGACGATCCTCGGCCTGATCCCGTCCTTCCGGGACCCCGACGACGCGCTCGGTGGTCGCCGCGTCATCGATCTGTACGTACCGGTGGCGGTGCTGCTCGCCATGATCATGGCTGGGATCGGGGCCATGCCGCCCGTCCTGACGGGCTACCGCGAGCGCGGGATCCTGCGCCGGATGTCGACCACTCCGGTGCCGCCGTCCGCCCTGCTCACCGCGCAGATCGCCCTGCACGGCGCCGCGGCCCTCGGCTCCACCGCACTGGTGATGGCCGTCGGCCGGATCGCCTTCGGCGTCGCACTGCCCGGACAGCCCTTCGGCTACGTCCTGGCGCTGCTCCTGTCGACGGCGAGCGTCCTCGTCCTCGGCGCACTGCTCTGCGCGCTCTCCCGCACCACCAAGGCATCTTCCGCGATCAGCTCGGTCGTCAACCTCGTGATGATGTTCAGCGCCGGCGTCTGGATCCCGGTGCAGTCCATGCCCGACACGCTCCGGCGCATCGTCGAGGTCACCCCGTTCGGCGCGGCCTCCCAGGCCCTGGACCGGGCGGCGTCCGGCGGCTGGCCCGGTTGGGTACAGCTGGGCGTGATGGCGCTGTGGGCGGCCCTGGTGACCGGGCTGGCGACCCGTCTGTTCCGGTGGGAGTGACCGGTTCCGGGGGAGACTTCATCCATGAACGCGGGGGACACGGCAGAGGCGACCACAACCGGACCGACGGCCGCGCAGCTGGGGGATCGGTTCTTCCGGTACGGGCCGTACGGTCTGCTCGGCCTGGGCACCGCGGTCTCGGCCGTGTCCGGCGACCTCATCATGTCCCGCGCGGACGTGTACGCCGTCGCGGTGCTGGCTCCGGTGGCGCTCGTCCTCCAGCTCTGGTGGGGGCGGGTTCGGCCGGGTGTTCCTCCGAAGTCGCAGGCGGCGCAGTTCTACTTCGTCGCCCGCACCCTGCTCGCCTTCGGACTGACCTGGTGCAACCCGTTCTTCTCCATGTTCGCGGTGCTCGGCTACTTCGATGCCGGCCGACTGCTTCCGCAACGGGCCGTGCGGGCAGGGCTGCTGGTCACGGCCGTCATCATGGCGGGCTCGCAGTGCGGCAGTGGCCTCCCGCCGGACACTCTCCTGAACTGGGTCGCCTTCGGCATCCTCCTTGCCCTGCATGGGACTCTCACCATGGTGTTCGCCCAGATCGGCGACCGGGAGGCCGAGCACGCCCGCAACCAGGTCGACACCATCACCGAGCTGGAGTCCGCCAACGCCCGTCTCGAACAGGCCCTCGCGGAGAACGCGGGCCTGCACGCCCAGCTTCTCGTCCAGGCGCGCGAGGCGGGCGTCGCCGACGAGCGGCGCCGGCTCGCCGCCGAGATCCACGACACGCTCGCCCAGGGCCTGACCGGCATCATCGCCCAGCTCCAGGTGGTGACCTCGGTCGCCGACACCGATCCCGCTCTGGCCAGACAGCACCTCGACCGTGCCGCCGCACTGGCCCGGCACAGCCTGGGCGAGGCGCGTCGCTCGGTGCACGATCTGGTCCCCGCCGCACTGGAGCACGACGACCTTCCGGGCGCGCTGAAGAAGACGGTCACCGGCTGGGCCGAACGCCACGGGGTCCGGGCCGAGTTCACCGTCACCGGTACCGCCGAGCCGGTCCACGACGAGATAGCCGCCACCTTGCTCCGTATCGCCGAGGAAGCCCTGGCCAACGCCTGCCGCCATGCCCGGGCCGCACGGGTCGGCATCACCCTGTCCTTCATGGGCGACGAACTGACCCTGGACGTACGGGACGACGGCTGCGGCTTCGACCCGGCCGCCCTGCCGCCGTACAGCGGCGCGGGCGGTTTCGGGCTCCGCGGCATGCGGGCCCGCGCCGAACGCATCGCGGGCACCGTCGAGGTGGAAACGGAGCCGGGCCGCGGCACGGCGGTCTGCGCCCGGGTGCCGCTGGTTCAGCACAGTCGATGACCAGTACGGTTGGCCTGCCATGGCTGAGGATTCCGCACGCGTCATCACGCTCGTCGTCGTCGACGACCATCCCGTCGTACGGGACGGTCTGCGCGGCATGTTCGAATCGGCCCCCGGCTTCCGGGTCCTCGGGGAGGCGTCGGACGGGGTGGAGGGCGTCGACCTCGTGTCCCGGCTCGACCCCGATGTCGTTCTGATGGATCTGCGGATGCCGGGCGGCGGCGGAGTCGCCGCCATCGCCGAACTGACCGGGCGCGGCGCCCGGTCCAAGGTGCTCGTCCTCACCACGTACGACACCGACTCCGACACGCTGCCCGCGATCGAGGCGGGCGCGACCGGCTATCTGCTCAAGGACGCACCCCGCGAAGAGTTGTTCACCGCCGTGCGTGCCGCAGCCGACGGACGTACCGTGCTGTCGCCCGCGGTCGCCTCCCGGCTCGTCTCGCGGGTACGTGCCCCCGGGACCGCCGGCCACGAGGCGCTGTCCGCTCGCGAGCGCGAGGTGCTCGAACTGGTCGCCAAAGGCACCTCGAACCGGGAGATCGCCGCCGAACTGTTCATCAGCGAGGCAACGGTGAAGACCCATCTCACGCACATCTTCGCGAAACTGGGCGCCAAGGACCGTGCCGCGGCCGTCGCGACCGCCTACGAGCGCGGCATCCTCGGCTGACCCCGGTCGTCCGCCCCCTTCCACATCACTCCCTGACGCGCAGCAGCACCACCGTTCTCGCCGGCACCGCCAGCATCTCGGAGCCGCGGTGCACGGTTCCCGGAGCGGTGGACTGGTCCTCCCGCGAGGTGTCCAGCACCAGTTCGTACGCCCGCGCCCACGGCGGACCGGGAAGCCGGAAGCTGCTCGGACGGCCGGCGGCGTGCAGGATCGCCAGGAAACTGTCGTCCGTGACCTGTTCGCCGCGCGCGTCCCGGCCCGGGATGTCACGCCCGGAGAGATAGAGCCCGACGGTCGCGGCCGGTGCGTACCAGTCCTCCTCCGTCATCTCCGTCCCCTGCCGGGTGAACCACGCGAGGTCCCGCAGCCCGTCCGCGGTCTGCGGCCGGCCGGAGAAGAAGGCGCGGCGGCGCAGCACCGGATGGGTGTGGCGCAGTGCGAGCAAGCGCGCCGTCAGTTCGGTCAGTTCCCGCCACTGCGGCTGGTCGAGCAGCGACCAGTCCAGCCAGCCGATCTCGTTGTCCTGGCAGTACGCGTTGTTGTTGCCGCCCTGCGTCCGGCCCATCTCGTCGCCCGCGACCAGCATCGGCACCCCGGTCGACAGCAGCAGGGTGGTGAGCAGATTGCGCAGCTGGCGGCGGCGCAGCGCGTTGATCCCGGGGTCGTCGGTCTCGCCCTCGGTGCCGCAGTTCCAGGCCCGGTTGTCCGAGGTGCCGTCCCGGTTGCCCTCGCCGTTCGCCTCGTTGTGCTTCTGCTCGTAACTGACCAGATCACGCAGCGTGAAGCCGTCGTGCGCGGTGATGAAGTTGACCGATGCGTACGGGCGGCGGCCGCCCCACGCGTACAGATCGCTGGATCCGGTCAGCCGGTAACCGAGATCCCGTACGTCGGGCAGGGCGCCGCGCCAGAAGTCCCGTACAGCATCGCGGTAGCGGTCGTTCCACTCCGTCCACAGCGGCGGGAAGGCGCCGACCTGGTAGCCGCCGTTGCCGACGTCCCATGGCTCCGCGATGAGCTTCACCCGGCGCAGCACCGGGTCCTGGGCGATCACTGCGAGGAACGGGGACAGCATGTCGACGTCGTGCATCGAGCGGGCCAGCGCCGCCGCCAGATCGAAGCGGAAGCCGTCGACGCCCATCTCGGTGACCCAGTACCGCAGCGAGTCCGTGATCAGCCGCAGCACATGCGGCTGCACCACATGCAGGGTGTTTCCGCAGCCGGTGTAGTCGGTGTATCTGCGGGCGTCGGACTGGAGCCGGTAGTAGCCGCGGTTGTCGATGCCGCGCAGTGACAGCATCGGACCCAGCTCACTCGCCTCCGCCGTGTGGTTGTAGACCACGTCGAGGATGACCTCGATCCCGGCGTCGTGCAGCGCCCGCACCATCCGCTTGAACTCGCCGACCTGCTGACCGCCCGTACCGCTCGCCGAGTAGTCCGCGTGCGGGGCGAAGTACCCGATGGAGTTGTATCCCCAGTAGTTGTGCAGTCCGCGCCTCAGCAGGTGGTCCTCGTGGGCGAACTGATGCACCGGCAGCAGCTCCACCGCCGTCACGCCGAGCCGGGTCAGATGGCCGACGGCCGCCGGGTGGGCGAGTCCGGCGTACGTGCCCCGGAGTTCCTCCGGGATCTCCGGGTGCCGCTTGGTGAAGCCACGCACATGCAGTTCGTAGATGACGGAGTCGGCCCACGGGGTCTTGGGGCGCCGGTCCTCCGCCCAGTCGTCGTCATCGTGGACGACGACACCCTTCGGTACGTACGGAGCGGAGTCCCGTTCGTCCCGGACGGTGTCGGCGACCTGTTGCTGCGGCCAGTCCCTCACATGGCCGTAGACCTCGGCCGGCAGGGTGAACGGGCCGTCCACCGCACGTGCGTACGGATCCAGCAGCAGTTTCGCCGGGTTCCAGCGGGCACCCGTCCACGGGTCCCAGCGGCCGTGCACCCGGTAGCCGTACCGCTGACCCGGCCGTACGCCCGGCACGAAACCGTGCCAGATCTCATGGGTCAGCTCGGTCAGCGGGAGGCGTGTCTCGTCCCCCTCCTCGTCGAAGAGACAGAGCTCGACCGCCTCGGCCCCGCCTGCCCAGAGCGCGAAGTTGGTGCCCGCCACCCCGTCCGGGCCCACCCGGAATCGGGCTCCGAGCGGCATCGGCGCACCGGGCCACACGGCCGGCGGCCGCTGCCCGCTGTCGAGCAGCCGCTCTTCCACCGGGCCGGTCCCCGCCTCGGCCCCTGCCTCCTCCGACGTCCGTTCCAGAACCTTCCCGACCGGCTCCCGCACTGTCTCCTGCTCGGCTGCGCTCGACACCTCTCAGCCTCCCGCGGCTCATCGGACCCGGCGCCGAAGAGGAGCGCACGGCGTCCCGGCCGCGGCTCCCCGAATGTGGTCCTCCCTTCTGTTCTTCCCACGGCGGGGCCCGCACTCACGTTTCCCCCGACCGGCCCTGGTCGTTGGGGGACGTGAACCACCATGCGAAGAAGGCGGGGGCGAGCACGGTCACCGCGCTGACATGGGCATGGGCGGCAGCGGGGACACGCCGGCCGGCTGGTTCTTCGACCGGACGCTCACCGGGGACGTCGTCGAGGTCGTCGACTCCCAGGACAGGACGTGGCGCCGGACAGCGGCACGGCGGCCGGAACCTGAACCGGACCCAGCGGAAGGCGGGCTCCGCGCTCCGTTGAAGCGTGTCCGCGCCGAAGCTCCGTGGTGCCTCCCGAGGGTGTCCTGGACCGGGACGGGCCGGCCGGGCACCCTCGCGCCCCCACCAGGCGTCACCCGGCGGTGTCCTGGGACAACTTGGGACTGAACGGTGACATCCATGGAGGGATCTCTCAAAGGTCTGTGTGGTTATCTTTCGCTAGCGCGCATGTGCAGCGCGCGGGGGTAGGAGCCTGCAGGCTCCGAGGGCCATGGCGGGGCCAGGCCGTGCGAGGGGAGACGACCACATTGAACGGGCAGCCGATATCGGGGACATCGGTCGGGGCGGACAACGGGCGGCGTGGCCGGGGGACCGCCGGACTGCTGGCTCTGATACTGGGTGCGCTGCTGTTGCTGGTGACGGCGTGCGGCGGGGGAGACACCGACGCCGGTGACAAGGGCGGGAAGAGCGGCGGGGGCAAGAGTGCGGACACGACCGCCTCGCAGGCGGTGGTGACCGTCACGCCCAAGGACGGTGCCGACTCGGTCGCCACCAGCGGGGCGCTGAAGATCTCCGCCGAGCAGGGCAAGCTGACCACGGTCAAGGTCGCGGACCCCAAGGGCGTCGAGGTCGAGGGCAAGATCGCGGCGGACGGCGCGAGCTGGGAGCCCGAGCAGCACCTGGCCGCGGCGACGAAGTACGCGGTCCACGCGATCGCCAAGGACGCCAAGGGCCGCGAGTCGGCCAAGGACACCACGTTCACCACGCTGGTCCCGGAGAACACCTTCATCGGGCAGTACACGCCGGAGGACGGTTCCACGGTCGGCGTCGGCATGCCGGTCTCGATCCACTTCACCCGCGGTATCACCGACCCCGAAGCGGTCGAGAGGGCCATCAAGGTGACGGCGGAGCCGGCGGTACAGGTCGAGGGCCACTGGTTCGGCAACGACCGCCTGGACTTCCGCCCGGAGAAGTACTGGGCCGCGGGCACCAAGGTGACCGTGAAGCTCAACCTCGACGGCGTCGAGGGACGCCCGGGGGTCTACGGCAAGCAGGCCAAGACGGTCTCGTTCACCATCGGCCGCAGCCAGGTCAGCCATGTCGACGCGAGCACGCACCGGATGAAGGTCGTCCGTGACGGCAAGCAGATCAAGAACATCCCGATCTCCGCGGGCGCCCCTGCGACCACCACGTACAACGGTCAGATGGTCATCAGCGAGAAGCTCAAGGTGACCCGGATGAACGGCGACACCGTCGGCTTCGGCGGCGAGTACGACATCAAGGACGTGCCGCACGCGATGCGTCTGTCCACATCGGGCACATTCATCCACGGCAACTACTGGGGCGCGCCCTATGTCTTCGGTTCGACCAACACCAGCCACGGCTGCGTCGGTCTGCAGGACGTGCGCGGCGCCTGGAGCAAGAAGACCCCGGCTGCCTGGTTCTTCGACAACTCGCTCATCGGCGACGTCGTGATCGTGAAGAACTCCCGCGACAAGACCATTCAGCCGGACAACGGCTTCAACGGCTGGAACATGACCTGGGCGGAGTGGACCAAGTAGTTCGCGGAACACGCCATGACGGCGGGCCCGGTGCTGTGACCAACAGCACCGGGCCCGCCGTCGTTAGTGACGGTTAACCTGCCTCTCATGACCGTAACCCTTGAAGCAAGCGACGGCGTCGGCACGATCCGGCTGGACCGTCCGCCCATGAACGCCCTGGACGTCGCCACCCAGGACCGGCTGCGTGAACTCGCCGAGGAGGCGACCCGGCGCGACGATGTGCGCACCGTCGTCCTCTACGGCGGTGAGAAGGTGTTCGCGGCGGGCGCGGACATCAAGGAGATGCAGGCGATGGACCACGCGGCGATGGTCGTACGGTCCAAGGCGTTGCAGGACTCCTTCACCGCGGTGGCCCGCATCCCCAAGCCTGTCGTCGCCGCCGTCACCGGTTATGCGCTCGGCGGCGGCTGCGAGCTGGCGCTCTGTGCCGACTTCCGGATCGCCGCCGACAACGCCAAGCTGGGCCAGCCCGAGATCCTGCTCGGCCTGATTCCCGGCGCGGGCGGCACCCAGCGGCTGGCCCGGCTGGTCGGCCCGTCCAAGGCCAAGGACCTGATTTTCACCGGCCGTCACGTGAAGGCCGAAGAGGCGCTGGCGATCGGCCTGGTGGACCGCGTGGTGCCTGCGGCCGAGGTGTACGAGCAGGCATACGCCTGGGCGGCCCGGCTGGCCAAGGGGCCGGCTCTCGCGCTGCGCGCGGCGAAGGAGTCGGTCGACGCCGGGCTGGAGACGGACATCGACACCGGTCTCACGATCGAGCGGAATTGGTTCGCCGGCCTGTTCGCCACCGAGGACCGTGAGCGCGGTATGCGCAGCTTTGTCGAAGAGGGACCGGGGAAGGCCAAGTTCCTCTGACCGAACACCAGTTGGGCACAGAATGCCGCAGATTCATCCGTGCGAGCGGATTGGCTGAGCCTTGAGAGAGCCTTGGGGTTCAGTGCTCCAGTGCCCGGGGCAACCTCGCTCGGACGGGGCATACGCGCAGGCCAGCGGCGGTATCGAGCGCCACATTCTGCCGCTGGCATATGCCTATCGACCACTACGGAATGCTTTATTCCGGGGCAGGGATTCCCTCGGAGCGGCCCCGGAACGCCCGCAGTGCGGCCATGATGGTGGGCATGGCGGGCCTGGAGGGTGTGGAACAGCCGCGGCAGCGCAGCGGCGCGACCGCGGCACGCTGGATGTCGACCGGCGAGGGCGAACAGGCGTTCGAGGTGCTGGAGTTGTTCGGAAATCCGGCGGAGGACGAAGTCCGGCTGCCCTCCCGTCCGGAGTCCGCGGCCACCGCCCGGCGGCTCACCTCCTGCGTGGTGCTGCGCCAGTGGGCGCTTTCCCCGCAGACCGCCGAGCATGCCGTGCTGCTCGTCTCGGAACTCGTCGGCAATGCGGTACGGCACACAGGCGCGCGCGTTTTCGGGCTGCGGATCCTGCGCCGCCGCGGCTGGATCCGGATCGAGGTGCGCGACCCCTCGCGCGGGCTGCCGTGCCTCATGCCGGTCCAGGAGATGGACATCAGCGGCCGCGGACTCTTTCTCGTCGACAAGCTCTCCGACCGCTGGGGGGTGGATCTGCTGCCGCGCGGCAAGACCACCTGGTTCGAGATGCGGATCTCCGACCGCTGAGCCGGCCCGGCCCCCGCCTCTGTGCCCTCTGTGACGACACCCGGCACGACGCACAGAAGCCCCCGGTCGGCCGTGGTGCGGCGCTGCGGGGGCTTCTGCGTGGGGCCGTGAAATGGGGGGTGTGTTCACGGCCGCTGGAGACGACCTGGCCCGGGTCAATGGGGGTCGTGGAACCGACTATGGCAGATGGGTGACGCGGGGTCCAAAGGGACTAATCGGATAAATCTGGTCACTTCGTGACTCTTCGGCGCCGAATCGCAGGTGTGATGGGTCACTGGCCTGGCAATGCATGAATGATTATGTCGTTCGGCGGGTGAATCATCGATTAGTTGAGCCATTGGCGGCACTTCCTTCGCGTCCCGAGCAGGGGCGTAAAGGCGGGCGATTGCCACCTTTCCGACCATTCGCACCTACTGTTCTGCCCATGAAAGCCTCCGAGACGCCGGTGCACCGCCGCAGCACACTGCGCGCGGGCGCAGGAGCAGCCCTGACCGGCGTCCTTGCGGCGGGATGTGCGGACGAACGTGGCGTCGTCACCACCTCGGCGAAGACCCCGGCCACCACCCCCGCGACGACCCCCGGGGGTGCGAAGCCCCCGGCCCCGCGCCCCGCACCCGCCCCGCACCGCTTCCCCGGGCAGCCGGTCCTGATCGACCATGGTCCTCGTCACCGCGCCCGCGTCGCCCTCACCTTCCACGGCCAGGGCGACCCCGCCATCGCCCGGACCGTGCTCGCCGAGGTGGAACGGGCCCACGCCCGGATCACCGTCCTCGCCGTCGGGAGCTGGCTCGACGAGCACCCCGACATGGCCCGCCGGATTCTCGACGGCGGCCATGACCTCGGCAACCACACCCAGCACCATGCCGACATCTCGGCGATGGGCGAGGCCGAGGCATACGCGGAGATCACCGGCTGCGCCCAACGGCTGCGCCGGCTCACCGGCTCCATCGGCACCTGGTTCCGGCCCTCGCGCACCCAGTACGCCACCCCGCTCGTCCAGCGCCTCGCCCAACGGGCGGGCTACCCGCACGTCCTCTCGTACGACGTGGACTCCCTCGACTTCACCTCTCCCGGCGCCGCGGCCGTCACCCGCAAGGTCGCCGGGGAGATCCGCAACGGATCGGTGGTGAGCCTGCATTTCGGCTACGCGGACACGGTCGCCGCACTGCCGGTCCTCCTCACCGAAATCGACCGCCGCGGACTGCGCGCGGTGACGACCACGGAGCTGCTGACCTGATGCTCACCACCACGCGCACCGCGGCCCTGCTCGGCGGCATCCTCATCGCCGCCCTCACGGGCTGTGGCACCTCCGCCGAGAAGGGGCCGACCGACGCCGCCACGCCCCGGTCGGCCCAGGGGAACGCCACCCCGGAGCAAGCCGCCCCCGGACGCGCTACGTCGCCCGGACTCGCCGGGATGCCGCCGGTGCTCGATCCCAAGGACGTGTACGCCGCCGACCGGCCCGGAAAGATGTCGCCGGCCGTCAAGGACTTCCCGGCCCGGGTCTACGTACCCAACACCAACTCCAACACGGTGTCGGTGATCGACCCGAAGACGTACAAGGTCATCAAGACCATCCCGGTCGGACACCAGCCGCAGCACGTCGTCCCGTCCTGGGACCTGAAGACGCTCTGGGTCAACAACGACCTCGGCGACAGTCTCACGCCCATCGACCCGGCCACCGGGAAGCCCGGCAAGACGATTCCCGTCTCCGACCCGTACAACCTGTACTTCACACCGGACGGCAAGTACGCCATCGTGATGGCCTCGATGGACCGTGAGCTGGTCTTCCGCGACGCCCACACCATGAAGACGGCCAAGACCGTGCCGGTCGACTGCGCAGGCGTCAATCACGCCGACTTCTCCATGGACGGCCGGTACTTCATCGTCTCCTGCGAGTTCTCCGGCGAACTCCTCAAGGTCGACACGGCGAAGATGAAGATCGTCGGCCAGCAGAAGCTGCCGTTCAAGGGCGCCATGCCACAGGACGTGAAGCTGTCGCCGGACGGCAGCAGGTTCTACATCGCGGACATGATCGCGAACGGCATGTGGGTGCTGGACGGGAAGAAGTTCACCACCCCGAAGCTGCTCTCCACCGGCAAGGGGGCCCACGGGCTGTACGTCAGCCGGGACTCCAAGGTGATGTACATCTCCAACCGCGGCGAAGGAACCATCTCCATCTTCGACTTCGCACGGAACAAGCTGACGAAGAAGTGGCACCTGCCGAACGGCGGCAGCCCGGACATGGGCGGTGTCTCGCCGGACGGCAAGGTCCTCTGGCTGTCGGGGCGTTACAACGCCGAGGTGTACGCGATCGACACGTCCACCGGAAAGCAGCTCGCCCGGATCCCGGTGGGCAGCGGACCGCACGGACTCGCCGTCTATCCGCAGCCGGGCCGCTACTCGCTCGGCCACACCGGCGTTTTCCGCTGACCCGCCGCAGAGTCCGTGACTCAGAGGAGCTCACACAATGGGCGCCCGGCTCGCGGCGTCCGGCACGCACGCTCGCACCAGACGCCGCGAGCTGATCGGACTCCCATGGTGTGAGCTTCTCTCAGCCAGCGACCAGCAGCGCCTCCGCGCCCACCGGCCGGTAGCCCGCCGCCTGGAACGTCCGCACACTGCGGGCGTTCCCCGGCGACTGCTGCGCCCACACCACCTCGTCCGGCACCAGGTGCCGGGCCGCCCGCGCCAGGCGCTCCCCGAGCCGGCGGCCGCGCGCCTCCTCCGCCACCTCGATCGCCGTCTCCCAGCGCCCGGCGACCCCTCGGCCGAGGATCAGCACCCCGCCGTCGGCGGCCCAGACCCGGACCTCGTCGCGGAACTTCATCGCGCGCGCCACCCGCGGGTGTTCCGGGTCCTCGATCTCGCGGAGCCCGATCTCCGGCTCGCCCGGCAGCGCGCCCGCGACCGTCAGCAGATCGATGGTGTTCATCTGGCGTCCGGTACGGGCCAGCAGCGCGCCCAGGAAGTGCGGACTCATCGTCGCGGCGAGCGCATCGCCGGGGGTGCCGGCCAGCGTGGCCCGTACCCAGTCCGGATCCTCGTCGGTGAACACCACCGAGTGCGCGGTGAATGCCAGCACCCCGGCGTCCCGTGCGTTCGGCTGTGCCACCACGGTCGTGGACCCGTCCGGCGGCGGGAACCGCTCGTCTGCGGCTGCCGTCAGGATCCGCGCCAGTGCGTCGGTCATGAAGTGTTCCCCTCCTGGGTTCCCGGTCCGGTCCGCCGTCCGCGGACACCTCACCCATGATCGACGACCGGCCGCCGCAATCGGTTTCCCTCGCGCCCGTTAATCTGACCCCTATCAGTTAGGTATGACGAAGGGGCTGAACAGTGGCGGACATCGAGTCGGCGCGCAAGGCGTTCGAGCGGTACGACCTCAACGGCGACGGTCTGATTTCGGCCGCCGAGTACAAGAGCGTGATGGCTCAGCTGGGTGACCCCTACGTCACCGAGCCGGTGGCCCAGGCCGTCATCAACTCCCACGACACGAACGGTGACGGTCTCCTCACCTTCGACGAGTTCTGGGCTGCCCAGAACAAGGGCTGATCGCCGGAGGGACCCCCGGCCTGCCCGGCCGGGGTCCGCCGGACCACCGGGCACTGATGGGGCGCAGGTGACGAGCCGGCGCCCCTGGACGACTGCTTCGGCTGAACCACGACTGGCTGGATCCAGCCCTCCGGGCCCGTGCGGTCAGGCGGCGAAGTTCCGGGACAGGGCGTGCTGTTCGTCGATTTCCGTCAGGTCGGGGCGGGTGTACCGCTCCGCCCGTGCGTGGTAGTCGAAGTCCCCGCGGACGAGCCCCCGGTAGTCCTGGATGCAGCGCTCCAGCGCGGCGCGCGCAGGGCCGTCGATATGAGCCGCCTCTATCTCCTCGACGAGCTCCTTCTCCGATCGCTGCACCCGGTCGGCGATCCCCGCCAGCCATGTCCCGGCCTCATCGACGGCCTCCTGGACCGAGCAGCAGCGGTCCCGCTGAATGAGTCTGACCATATTGTGCTCGTATCCGAGGACGGCTTCCTTCTCGAACGAGCAGATGTCGTTGCAGAGTCCCGAGTGATCGGTCACCGAATTGCGCAGCGCGATATAAGCGGGAAGGGATCGGGCGGATTCCGGGAGATCTATTCCGGCAGTGATCTCGTGCAGATCGAGGAACGGCTGCATGGCCACCGAATCGCGGCGGTGCTTCACGAAGTCGGCCATGCTCGGCACATGCCCCGCAGCCCGGTCGACGGCCTCCGCGTAGTACGTCCAGAGCCAGGCGACCGTGTCCCGGCGGAACTGCCGGACCCAGCGCGGCGACCGCCCCTCGCAGGTCCGCAGCCTGAGGCCGTCGAGCGCGTGCTCCATGGGACCGTTCGGCGCACCGGTGCCGTCGAGCACGTCCACCAGCCGTGCGATCGCCTCCTCGCACAGGTGCGGATCGCGGCCGGCGGGCCCGTCGTCGAACTCGTCGTCGACCAGGAACGCCCAGAACAGCCACTGGCAGAAGAGGTCGAGGTGTTCCTGCGACGCGGCCGGGAATATGAGCGATATCCAGAGTTCGGGGCGCGTCCGGACCATTTTCTTCTGAGCAACCGGTGACAGGATCAGGTCGTTGTCGTCCGCCCACTCCCAGGCGGCCTGTTTGGTCTTCTGAATGCCTGGGTTGCAACCCGTGCTCTCGAACGGCATATGGAACTCTGGAAGCGCAATTTTGCTCACGGTGCCCCTCGTCTGAACGTTACGAACAGGGAATGGGAATGAGTCGTATTCGCGAATCAACGCAGGCGGCGGGTGATCGATTCTCGGGGAGCTCCTCGCTGTCCTCTTTCCTCCGCCGGGGCCGGGCATCCGAGCCGGGCCGTGGGCCCTCGGCGGCGGACCGCGCCGTTATGGCGATCGCGTCACCACTCGTCACGTCCAGTGAACCGTAGAGCGCGGCCGAGGGAAGCCGTTTGTGAGCGAATGCGCATGATCGCAATGAATGCCTGTTCGCTGATGGGTAGTTGGTGAAAGGTGGATCGAGTGGCACAGGGGAGGTCCGACAGCGCGGGGCGGGTCAGGCGTGGCGGCGGGGTCAGCCGGCCATCCAGAAGAAGACCGCCGTCATCCGCTTCTCTTCGAGAGTCCGGCCCCAGTAGCCGGTGGCGCTGTGAATCATGTTGGCGGCGTAGAGGAGCAACCGGTTTGCGCGGTACGGGACCCTGATGTCCTCGGTGAAGGAATCCGGCGCCACGAAACGGGTGCCCCGCGCGTCGACGAGGTTGTTGTGCGGCGCGATCACCTGGTTCCCGCCCAGCCAGCCGCCGGGCAGACTCTGGCGGTAGAAGCTGGTCCCGCAGCCCTTGGGCACCTTCGGGTTGAGATAGAGCACCGCGGCGTAACGGCAGAGCGTGCGCGAATCGGTGTGGGGGCGCGACTCGCACTCGCCCTCGCCGACGACCTGGACGCAGTGGTGATTGAACGTGCCGCCGCCGGAGGGCCGTTCGGCCCAGATCGGTAAAGAGCGCCCCGTTCAGACCGGCAGCAGGCGGGTGAGCCCCCTTGGGGGTCATCCACCTCCGTTTCGGTCAGGGACCTTCCGCCATGCTGCCAGGGAAGGCCCTGATCATCGCCGAAGGATCCGAAGGCGCTGATCAGGGCCTATACGCTCAGCACTCGATGATGTTCACCGCGAGCCCGCCGCGGGCGGTCTCCTTGTACTTCACGGACATGTGGACGGCTGTTGATCATGGGACTGACCTGCAGTTTTGGCGTGCCCAGGCTTGTCTTGAATCACGTCAGGGACTTTGTGGGGACTTTTTGTCGAGAGCTGATTACAACGTATCGCGTGTTGCGTGAAAGCTTGCGGGATTGGGCAGTTGACGATCGGGCGCCACGCGATGGTTTCGGCGAGCCCGCTCTCGTTATGCGGTGCTCATGCACGAGCGCCCTCCCGGGTAGTGGAAGGGTGCTCAACGATGATCGACGTCGACACCGCCGACAGTTCAGCAGCAGGTCAAGACTTTGATCGAAGAGACGAGGCCACGGCCGCCGTTGACGAGTTGTGGCTGTGCAGCAGTCGGATCAAAGAGCCAAGGTTCGGTACTCGGAGAACAGGGAGGTCAGCCGATCCACGAGATGCTACGCGAGGCGGAAATGAAAGAGCGCGCTGCGAGGGTGTGAGGAGTCTGAGGGAAGTTGGGAGGCGCATCAGGTTCCGGCTGGCGTCGGTCGGTTCAGCGACCGACATTTCCTGGTGTGCGGGGTGGATCAGACCAGGGTCGACGGTATCGCGCACAGTTCGAAGACTGGTGGCAAGAACCCCACAGCCGAGGCGGGGTCACGGACGGATCGTGGTGTTGTCTCCGGTGATGGCCGTGCCGATCGTCTGTGCGGCGATAGACCGTTCACCGGACGCGGTGATCGTCACTGCGCCGGCCGCGGGAAGTTGGGCGGCCAGTTCGGCAAGCAATTGTGGATTCTCCCTTAGAGTCCGCTTGATCTGCTGACGCAGCGCGGCTGCAGCATCGGTGTCCTCCGGCTCCTCGGCCGCCTCACGCACCGCCGCCTCCAGCTCCTGGCGTCCGGCCGGGCTCCGGCGCCGCCAGACCGCGTGCAAAATACTGCGCCCTGCGTTCGCCGTGGCTCCCACCGCAGCGTCCTCAGCCCGGGCCAGTACCCCCGCACCATAGGCACCCAGGGCTGCGCTTAGATACGGCCCTGCCTGCTCCAAGAACTGCACGATCTCCGCTCCCACAACCCACCCCTGAATTCCTGTCATTGACTGAGGCCAGGGCATCAGACTAAGCCGCCCAGCCAGCGCGCACACGGCAATTCTGCATTCACAGATCGTCGACCGGCCTCACTCCACACGAGCTCAGCGAACACCTTCCTGCCCTGGCGCGGCCTGGCTACGCTCCTGACTGCCAGGCCGCTGACCAGGGAAGCGGAGAACTTCAATGGAGTACTAACCTCGATTCGTCAGTGGTCGTGAGTGCCTGACCGGGTTGCTGGTTCGCCCCGTTTGTTCCGCGTGAGAGCGGGCGGGGCCTTCGCGTGTCGCTGCGGCTGCGCCGGGGTTCCACGGCACCCGGAGGTCGTGCGGGGTTGCTCCTTCCCTTATCTCGTCGGGGCTGGTGGTCTGGTCGTCAGCTGAGGGCGGGCAGGGCGGTCAGCCGGTGCCAGCAGGTGGTGAACGCCTTCGCCCAGGGCCAGGTCCGTTCGATGCGCAGGAAGCGTCGGCGGGCGTGGTCGGTGAGGCGGGCGGGCAGATGGTAGAGACGGAAGCGCATGGTGTCCGGCTCGGCGTGTTCAAGCTCGTCCTGATCGTGCAGGGTGAGCAGCCGCAGCCAGGCGTTGAGATCGGCTGCGAGGTTGCAGGCGAGCATCCATCCGGCGTTGATCTGCCATGACTTGGACGGGAGGTTGTGCAGTCCCATCGCTTTGCCGGTGCGGATGCGGTCCTCCACCTCGGCGTGGTCGCGGTGCAGGACATCGAGGAACTGGACTTGATGGGAACCGGGGATGCCCCACATGTGCCGGATGTTCGTGGCGGTGATCGAGTAGCGCCAGCCGGTCTTCTTCTCGAAGTCGGTCAGCTTCTTCATCTGCCGCCGCGAGGGGCTGACCCGGCGGACGATCAGCCGCATCCCCTCGGGCCAGCCGTCGCGGGTGTTCACCCCAGTCAACTCGGCGACCTGGTAGCCCTCCTGGACGTTGCCGTCTTGGTGCAGGGAGGTCTCCCATGCACTTTCGGGGAGCTTCGCGATCGCCGCCTCGTCCTCGGGCGTGATCTTCCAGCCGACGGTGTAGCGGACCGTGCGCCGCTTCGTGTTCAGGGCCTCCAAGTGCTCCAGCAGGCCGTGCGTGGCCCTGGCGCCGTCGACGCGGATGAGCAGCTTGGCTTGCGAGGAGCCGGGGACCTGCTCCAGGCAGGCAGCCAGCACGCGCAGGTGGTCCTCGACGGTGTTCGCCCCGGCATTCCCGCAGCGCAGCTCCATCGCCAGGCTCTCACCGGTGTTCGCGCACCAGCCGGCCAGCGGGTGGAAGCCGAACGTACCCTTGAACGTCGCTGCCGCCCCTTCCTTCTTCGAAGCAGCGGTGATGACCGTGGCATCGAGGTCCACGACGATCCAGCCCTTCAAGTGCCGTCCGGCGACCGTGAGATACGGGAAGCCGCCGGGCCGCAGATACAGCAGGCCCCACACGTGACGGCGTACCCGCCGCCGCACCTTCGCGATCTTTCGCAGCGTGTGTTCGTCGAGTCCGGCCAGCACCCGGCGCATCGTCGAGTCAGACACCGCCGGTCCGAAGAGTCCCTGGTGATGCAGGTGGAGCTGCTCGGCCTCCAGCAGACTCCGCGCGCCGAGCACGATCGCCACCGCCAGCTGGAACAGCACCCCGCCCCGCTCCCGCCACCCGGCCGCCGTACTCGACGGCAGCACCCGGGCCAGTCCACCCGTCAGCCCCAAGCGGTCGGCAAGTTTCCGCAGTAGCACTGCCCCCGCATGCCCCACCAGTCTCTTCCCGTCAGCCGCCACGGACAGCCGCCGGTCCCACCCTGTACTCTCGACCACCAGAAAGGTGCCTTGCTCTCTGCAGCGGATACGACGTAGACACTCGCATCCTCGCAGGCCAACGGCACCTTTCTGCTGCCAGGGCGTCAGCTCCACCAATTTCGCTGAATAGCCAGGGCTAACGGTCGGACCGCGAAGTGGCATGCTCGGCTGCGTCGATCCTTGCGCGGACCTGAGTGACGAGCGGGTTCTCCGGGCCCAGGGTGGGCTCGATCCGGTCGAGGGCAACGCGATAGACGGCGATCGCTTTTTGGTGTGCGCCGGCTTCCTGGTGGGTGTCCGCCAGGGTGAGTTGGGCGTTCAGGACATTGGGATGGTCGCCGAGGGTCTGCTGCCAATGGGCGAGGTTGGCTTCGTACAGCGGCACAGCCAAGTCGGGTTGGTCGTTGGCCCGGTAGATCTCAGCCAGGTACTGCCGTTGCTTGACTGTGTCCGCGTGGGTGACGCCGAGTTCCTTCTCGGCGAGCGCAACGCTGTGTTCCAGCAGTTCGGTCGCCGGGAGGAGGCCGCCGGACCCGCCAAGCGCACGGGCCAGCATGGCGGTGGAGTGAAGCGTTTGCGGGTGCGCGCGGCCGAGTTCGGCCTCCAACTGGGCGCGGACGTCCTCCAGGACGGTGACGGCCTGTGCCGCGTTGTCGGACTCCATGTGAGCGGCGGCCAGGTTTATCCGGCTGGTGACCGTGTGCGGGTGTGTGTCGCCGAAGATGAGGCTGGCGTTGCACACGGCGGCTTCGAGGAGCTGGACGGCGCGCGGAGCGTCGCCAACTGCGAGATGCGCGAGGGCCAGGTTGCTCCGACACACCACGGTGTGCGGGTGGTCCTCGCCGAGCGAACGGACGCACCGCTCCAGCGTTGACTCAGAGAGAGGGACGGCCTGTGCCGGATTGTCCGTCTGGCGTAGTGCGTCGGCCAGGCCGATGTAGTTGGACAGGGTGTCCGGGTGGGACTCGCCGAAGACCTGCTCGCACTGGGTGACGACGGTTTCGAACAGCGGGACGGCGCGATCAGGGTCGCCCGCCGCGAGGTGTGCATTCGCGAGGCCGCTTCGGGTGGCGAGGGTATGGGGGTGGGTCTCGCCGAGCAGCGCGGCACGGTGCTTGAGGATGGTGTCGTACTGGGCGATCGCCTGTCCATCGTGGCCGGCGGCCCGGTATGCCTGCGCTAGCCCGTTCCTGGTGGTCAAGGTCTGAGGATGGCCCTCGCCGAGGAGGTGGGCGCTCTGCGCGGCCGCAGTCTCCAGCAATGGAAGCGAACGGGTAAAGTCTCCGGCGTCTCGGTAGGCGCAGCCGAGATTCGCACGGATGGCAATGGTCTCTGGGTACGCCTCGCCGTACACCTCCTCGCATCGGGCCAGGGCCGTCTCGAGGTGCTGCGCTGCCTGGTCAGGGCGTCCGGCGATCAGATAGGCGTAGGCAAGGTTGTTCCGGCTGGTGATGGTTTCGGATTCGCTGTCGCCGAACGCCTGCTGCCACTGTGTGAAGACGGCGGTGTACATCGGAATGGCGCGGGACAGGTCGCCTGAAGCGAGGTAGACCGCCGCTAGACCGTGCTGGCTGCTCAGCGTGGCAGGGTGAGTAGGTCCTAGGGATCGCTGGTGATGCGTGAGTGTGGCCTCATACAGAGAGACAGCCCGACCCAAGTCGCCGGACGCATGGTAGGTGCGGGCCAGTTCCTCGCAGCTGACGAGAGTGTCGGGGTGATCGTTGCCAAGTGCGTGCCTACGCCGGGCCAACGTCTCCTCGTGGAGTGTGATGGCACGGGCCAGATCGCCGGAGTCACGGTACGAGTTGGCAAGGTTGGCGGCGACCGTGAGCGTCCCTAGATGCGAGTCGCCGAGTACCTGCGCGCACTGGGCGACCAACGGTTCGAGGATGGCGATGGACCGTTCGAAGTCCCCGGCTCCGTGGTAGGCGTCGCCCAGGTTCGAACGGACCTTCATGGTGATTTCGTGCTCGGCGCCAGCGAGCGCTTCGCAGCGGGCGAGGGCCGCCGTGAGTAGCGGAACGGCGCGGCCGTCAAGGCCGAGGCCCTGGAGGTAGAGTGCAGCGCTCGCGTACCGGCCGGCGGGAAAGGTGTCAGCGTGTCCGTCAGGAGTGGTGGCCGCGAGCGCGACGAGGTGCGGAAGCAGCCGATCCCAGGTGGGGGACCGGCCAGAGTCGGGTGGTTCTCCCAGGGGGGCGACCGCAGCGCTCAGCAGCCGTTCGGCCTCCAACCTGCCGGTTAGCGCGCTGTCACCGATGGGCGACTGGTTCCGGAGTGTGGTCTGGACGAGGCGGTGGATGCTCACCGAGTCCGGAGTGAGGGAGACCATGCAGTAGACAGCAAGCACCCCTAGGGCTTCGTGAAGGTCGTCGCTGTCGTCGGCAATAGGGGTCAGCAGTCCAACTGGGATGTCATCGGGGGCTAGCCACGCCAGTGTGGACAGGACGCGGACCGCCAGGGGGTTACGCTCCGTGAGGGTGCTAATCGTCTGGCGCCAGATCCGGGCGACCGTGCGCTCTGGGTCTACACCTTCGGGAGCCTTGTCCAACGCGCCTATCAGCCGTCGGCGGTAACGTTCAATGCTGATCGTCGGGTTCTGCGCGAGGTAGGCGCCGGCCTGCATCAGGGCGAGGGGAAGCTGCCCCAGATCGGCTGAGAGGGCCCGGGTCTCCTGTATCTGACGATGGGTCGGCGAAGTCGCGCCGAGCACCTGCCTACAGAGGAGATCACTCGCTGCAGCCAGGTCGAGTACGTCGAGGGCCAGCGTTGCGATGGAGGTCGGCCAGCTAGCTGACCGTCGGCTCGTGGCGATGACGTGACCGTTAGGCGCGCTGACGTAGGGCTGCAGATCGGGCGGATCCTCAACGTTGTCGAAGACCAGCAGCCACCCCGGATGCCACTGCAGCCACAACATCGCCCAGGCGGCGCGCTCTTCGGTAGTCGCGCTGCCGGCCCACACAGGGATCAACCGCAGAGCGAGGTCGGCCAGCGATTGCGCGATGTGGTCGGGTGATGCAGCGGCAATCCACCACATCACGGTGTAGTCGCGACGGTGTCTGTGGGCGTACGCAAGGGCGAGGGTGCTTTTGCCGACTCCGCCGAGGCCTTGGACGACGGCAGTCCCGGCGGCCGGCTGCCCGAGCGTGCCGCGCAGCCAGTCCAGCTCGTTCGCGCGGCCGAAACACAGCGGGAGCGGCGGCAGGTTGGTGAGCCCGGCAGGTGCCTGAACATCGCGCGCCGAGCTCAGCAACTCGGCCGTCAGAACGTTGACCGGGCCGGTGACCGCTGTCCCGATGTGATGGGCGGCGACGGATCCGGCCCCTATTGCCTGGAAAGTGGATTCCGTCACCGCTGGACCCGCCGACTCCCGTGGCGAACGGTGACCGTCGACCTTTCTTTGCCCGACGGCCTACTGCGTGCCCTCATCTCAGTCCCCTCTGCGGGCCGACTGGGTGTCTCGCTCCCCAGCACGGCGCGCACGCGTTTCCCATGTTGGGTCAGTATCGGCTGAGAGGCGGCAAGAGTTGCATGGAATCGGGGCTTCGTCGCTGACACGATCGTTGATGTTGAGGTCGGCCACGCGCCCCCCAGGAGCCAGTGGTCTCAAGACTCCTCAGTCTCAGTTGTGGTCTCAGGTGGTGGGAAATCTGGGGTGGTCCAACTTGGTCCATGGTCGTCCGACACCAGCACTGACCAGGTGTTTCGTTCTTGTGGTGGATGCCCATGGAAGCCGGTGGATCAAGATCGGACAATTCGTCATGCGTAGGTTCCGGGGTTGCCCCGAAGGCCTGGTCGGTCGGCCAGGCCTGGTTCATGACCACGTGAGGGTCGCCGCACTCCAAGTGAGGCTGACAGCCTCGCCGTTGAGGAGTGTGTCTGCGAAGGCGGTGACCTGCCGGACGACGTCCGTGAAGCGTCCGGGGTAGCTCGTTGCGGCGGTGCCTTGCCGGCGGCGCCAGGCGGTGTAGGAGGTCTGGCGGCGCTCGCCGAGGTCAGTGATGGTGGTGCTGAGGGGTTTCAGAGTGATGCCGCGGTGTGTGGCGGTGGCGGTCAGCGCTGTGGTGAGTTCTTGGCCGTCCAGGTCGTTGAGGGTGAGCAGGCGGTAGAGGTCGCCGTAGTCGCGGTCGCGGGTGTTGAGGTCGCCGAGTGAGATGGCGGTGGAGAGTTTTTCGGCGATGACGGTGGCGAGTGGGTAGCCGAGGATCTGGAAGCTGTCCGTCGTGAGTTGCTGCGGATAGTCGATGATCCGGGGGCCGGGGATGACGGGGTCGCCGAAGCTGATATCCAGTTGGAGCTTGAGTCGCGCTCGGGCGATGGAGGCGGCCATCGACAGGCGTAGACCGTGGTATTCGTCCTCCTCACGAATGGGGACGGTCTTGAGTGTCGTGGGATCGAATACGACGCCGTCGTCGCTCTCGGTGGCGGCGATGGCCGCGATTCTGTGGATGATCTCTGTTTCTGTGCCTGGGAAAGATCGACCGAGGATGTCGATGTCCCGGGTCATTCGACGTGCGCCGAACTGGGCGAGCAGCAGGCCACCTTTGAGGACGAAGTGCTCCCGGCCCAGGGACGATGAGGCCAGGCGGTAGAGGAACCGTTCGAGGATGTACTCGACCATGACCTCGTCCGTGGACCGGCTGTTGCGGCGCGCCAGGTTGCGCAGGTCGTTGTAGACGCGGCCGGCGGTGGTGTCGCGGGTGGGGTTGGCCATCAGGCGAGCACCGCCTCTACGGCGGGGCGGACGACGGAGAGGGCGTCCAACTCGCGTGCGATGTGCTGGAGTTCGCCAACCCCGCCGCGCCCGCTTCGACGCAGGTAGCGGCCGAGCGCGGACAGGGCGAGGGTTTCGCCGAGGCGGCTGCGATGGCGCATTGCGTCGACGACGCTGCGAGCTGCGTTGTACATGGGGATGGTTTCTCCCGGGGCTGCTTCGAACCGTTCGATACCGAGGTCGAAGGTCTTTGCGGCGTACTGCGCCACCACGGTCGGCGGGTAGGAAATCGTCGGGCGGCGTGAACCGCGCGGCACGGCGATGTGTACTGCTGCGGGGATGTCGTCGATCAGTTCATGCAGGGCCAGGGCGGATTCACCGCACACGACGGCGCGATGGGCCCGTGCGCACACGGCCAGCAAATCCGCGTGCGCCGTTTCCGGGGCGTCTGCCCGCCGGTACACCCCACGGGACAGTTCGTCTATCTCCCCCTCTGTGACCAAGTGCGCCAGATCGCGAGGGGAGAGCAGGGCCTGTCGCGCCTGCGCCGTCGTGAATGTGGGGGAGAGGCCGGCCAGCCGCTGCTCCAAGCGCGGGTTTTCCGCAGCGTTCATGTATCGAATGATACCCCTTGGGTGGGGGTGGGGGATCGATTTGATACATCAGCTGGTGGGTGAGCGGCACATCCGGCGTTGATCACGTGCCGCGAACCCGCAGGTCAAAAGCCCCTTCCAGGGGGATATCCCAGGGACTTTTCAGGGACTTTCACGTCTGCCCCAGGGCGTTTTCAGGGACTTTCCGCCGCGTAAGCAGGGAAGGCCCTGACAGTGCTGAAAGATACAAACGCACTGGTCAGGGCCAATCTGACTAGCACTCGATGATGTTCACCGCGAGCCCGCCGCGCGCGGTCTCCTTGTACTTCACGCTCATGTCCGCGCCCGTCTCCTTCATGGTCTTGATGACCTTGTCGAGAGAGACCTTGTGGGTGCCGTCGCCGCGCAGCGCCATCTTCGCAGCCGTGACCGCCTTGACCGCCGCCATGCCGTTGCGCTCGATGCAGGGGATCTGGACGAGACCGCCGACCGGGTCGCAGGTCAGGCCCAGGTTGTGCTCCATGCCGATCTCGGCGGCGTTCTCGACCTGTTCGGCGGAGCCGCCGAGGACCTCGGCGAGCGCTCCCGCGGCCATCGAGCAGGCGGAGCCGACCTCGCCCTGGCAGCCGACCTCGGCGCCGGAGATGGAGGCGTTCTCCTTGAACAGCATGCCGATGGCACCGGCCGCGAGGAGGAAGCGGACGACGCTGTCCTCCTTCTCGGCCTCGGTGGCGCCGCCCGCCGCGAAGTTCATGTAGTAGTGCAGCACGGCCGGGATGATGCCGGCTGCGCCGTTGGTCGGGGCGGTGACGACGCGGCCACCCGCGGCGTTCTCCTCGTTGACCGCCATCGCGTAGAGGGTGATCCACTCCATCGCGTGGGCCTGCGGGTCGCCCTCGGCGCGCAGTTGCCGTGCGGTGTTCGCGGCGCGGCGGCGGACCTTCAGGCCACCGGGGAGGATGCCTTCGCGGGCCATGCCGCGCGATACGCATGCCTGCATGACCCGCCAGATGTCCAGCAGACCGGAGCGGATCTCCTCCTCCGTCCGCCAGGCCCGCTCGTTCTCCAGCATGAGGGAGGAGATCGACAGGCCGGTGTCGCGGGAGAGCCGCAGCAGTTCGTCGCCGGTGCGGAAGGGGTACTTCAGGACGGTGTCGTCGAGGACGATCCGGTCCTCGCCCACGGCGTCCTCGTCGACGACGAAGCCGCCGCCGACGGAGTAGTAGGTCTTTTCCAGCAGTGGGGCGCCGTCGCGGTCGAACGCGAAGATCGTCATGCCGTTGGCGTGGTAGGGGAGCGCCTTTCGGCGGTGCAGGACCAGCTGCTCGTCGGCGTCGAAGTCGATCTCGTGCATGCCCAGCAGGTTGATCCGGCCCGAGGAGCGGATCGCGTCCACCCGGTCGTCGGCGGACTCCACGTCGACGGTACGGGGGGACTCGCCCTCCAGGCCGAGCAGGACGGCCTTGGGCGTGCCGTGACCGTGGCCGGTGGCGCCGAGCGAGCCGAACAGCTCGGCGCGTATGGAAACGGTGTGGGCGAGCAGGCCCTCGTTCTTCAGGCGGCGCGCGAACATGCGGGCCGCGCGCATCGGGCCGACCGTATGGGAGCTGGACGGGCCGATGCCGATCGAGAACAGGTCGAAGACCGAGATGGCCACGGTGTGACTCCTAAGAGGTTGGTAGACGCCGTTGTCTGCCGGGCGGTGCGGTACGGACCGGTCGGTCCGAAGAGCGGCGGGACAAGGGTGGGGGCACCGCGCTCACTGTCCAGTGTGCGTGGTGCCCCGCCCCAAACGTGCAAAAAGTGACCCGGACTACTTCAGGCCGGGGTACAGCGGGAACTTCTCGGCCAGCGCGGTCACGCGGGCCTTGAGGTCGTCGGCGTCGTACGACGGCTTGAGTGCCGACGCGATGATCTCGGCGACCTCGGTGAAGTCCTCGGCCTGGAAGCCACGGGTGGCCAGGGCCGGCGTGCCGATCCGCAGACCCGAGGTGACCATCGGCGGCCGCGGGTCGTTCGGGATGGCGTTCCGGTTGACCGTGATGCCGAGCTCGTGGAGCCGGTCCTCGGCCTGCTGGCCGTCCAGCTCCGAGTTGCGCAGGTCGACGAGGACCAGGTGCACGTCCGTACCGCCGGAGAGGACGGAGACGCCGACCTCGGTGACGTCCGGCTGCACCAGACGCTCGGCGAGGATGCGGGCGCCGTCCAGGGTGCGCTGCTGGCGCTCCTTGAACTCGTCGGTCGCCGCGACCTTGAACGAGACCGCCTTGGCCGCGATCACGTGCTCCAGCGGACCACCCTGCTGACCCGGGAAGACGGCAGAGTTGATCTTCTTGGCGAGCTCCTGCGTCGACAGGATGACGCCACCGCGCGGACCGCCGAGGGTCTTGTGCGTGGTGGTCGTGACGACGTGGGCGTGCGGCACCGGGTTCGGGTGCAGACCCGCGGCCACCAGGCCGGCGAAGTGCGCCATGTCGACCATCAGGTACGCGCCGACCTCGTCCGCGATGCGGCGGAAGGCGGCGAAGTCCAGCTGACGGGGGTAGGCGGACCAGCCGGCGACGATGAGCTTCGGCTTGGACTCCTTGGCCAGGCGCTCGACCTCGGCCATGTCCACGACGCCGGTGTCGTCGACGTGGTACGGGACCACGTTGTAGAGCTTGCCGGAGAAGTTGATCTTCATGCCGTGGGTCAGGTGACCGCCGTGGGCCAGGTTCAGACCCATGATCGTGTCGCCCGGCTTCAGCAGCGCGAACATCGCGGCGGCGTTGGCCTGTGCACCCGAGTGGGGCTGGACGTTGGCGGCCTCGGCGCCGAACAGCGCCTTGATCCGGTCGATGGCGATCTGCTCGACCACGTCGACGTGCTCGCAGCCGCCGTAGTAGCGGCGGCCCGGGTAGCCCTCGGCGTACTTGTTGGTGAGGACGGAGCCCTGGGCCTCCATGACCGCGACCGGAGCGAAGTTCTCCGAGGCGATCATTTCGAGGGTGGACTGCTGACGGTGGAGCTCGGCGTCGACGGCGGCGGCGACGTCCGGGTCCAGCTCGTGGAGGGAGGAGTTGAGAAGCGACATCAGGTGGTCCCTTGGAGTCTTTAGTTGCCGGAGAACTCGGTGTACTCGTCGGCGGAGAGCAGGTCCTTCGGCTCCTCCGCGACGCGTACCTTGAACAGCCAGCCGCCCTCGAAGGGAGCGGAGTTCACCAGCGACGGGTCGTCCACGACGTCCTGGTTGGAGGCGGTGACCTCGCCGGTCACCGGCGAGTACAGGTCGCTGACGGACTTGGTCGACTCGAGCTCGCCGCAGGTCTCGCCCGCGGTCACCGTGTCACCGACCTCCGGGAGCTGGGCGTAGACGACGTCACCGAGCGCGTTGGCCGCGAACTCGGTGATGCCGACCGTGGCCACACCGTCCTCGAGGGCCGACAGCCACTCGTGCTCCTTGCTGTAACGCAGCTGCTGGGGGTTGCTCATGACCTGAATTCTCCTGTACGCGGGGGAGTGCTGATGAACGGTGGTCTTACGCTGTGAGACGCGACTGCGTCACTTCTGGCGCTTGTAGAACGGCAGGGCAACGACCTCGTACGGTTCGTGGCTGCCACGGATGTCCACTCCGACGCCCGTGGTCCCGGGCGCGGCGTGCGCGGCGTCCACGTACGCGATGGCGATCGGCTTGCCGAGCGTCGGCGACGGGGCGCCGGAGGTGACCTCGCCGACGACCTGGCCCTCGGCGACAACGGGGTAGCCGGCGCGCGGCACCCGGCGGCCCTCGGCGATCAGACCGACGAGCTTGCGCGGCGGGGCGGTCTCGGCGCGCTCGGCGGCGGCCTCCAGGGCCTTCCGGCCGACGAAGTCGCCCTCCTTCTCGAACTTCACGACCCGGCCGAGACCGGCGTCGAACGGGGTCAGCTCGGTGGTCAGCTCGTGCCCGTACAGCGGCATGCCCGCCTCCAGGCGCAGCGTGTCGCGGCAGGACAGACCGCACGGGATCAGGCCACGGGAGGCGCCCGCTGCCGTGAGGGCCTGCCAGAGCTGCTCTGCGTGCTCGGGGGCGACGAACAGCTCGAAGCCGTCCTCGCCGGTGTAACCGGTACGGGCGATGAGCGCGGGCACACCGGCGACGGTGCCGGGCAGGCCCGCGTAGTACTTCAGACCGTCCAGGTCGGCGTCGGTGACCGAGGCCAGGATGGCGGGGGACTCGGGGCCCTGGACGGCGAGCAGCGCGTACGCGTCGCGGTCGTCGCGCACCTCGGCGTCGAACCCGTCGGCGCGGGCAGTCAGCGCGTCCAGCACGATCTGGGCGTTCCCGGCGTTGGCGACGACCATGTACTCGGTCTCGCCCAGCCGGTAGACGATCAGGTCGTCCAGGATGCCGCCGTCCTCGGCACAGATCATCGTGTAGCGGGCGCGGCCGACGGCTACGGTGCCGATGTTGCCGACCAGCGCGAAGTTCAGGAACGCCGCGGCCTGCGGGCCGGTGACGGTGATCTCACCCATGTGCGACAGGTCGAAGAGACCCGCCTTCGTGCGCACCGCGTTGTGCTCGTCGCGCTCACTGGTGTAGCGCAGCGGCATGTCCCAGCCGGCGAAGTCGGTCATGGTCGCGCCCAGCGAGCGATGCAGGGCGTCGAGGGCGGTGAGGCGGGGGGCGTTGCTCATAGGTGTGGCTCCCAGGGCATGACGACGAGGACGATCCCCTCCCCATCTGTCATCGGAACCTGAGAGGTTCGCCGAGAGACCCCGGGGGGTTCGGCTTGCACCTTGGGTGGAGCCGCGGGGCGACTCGCTTTTCAGATCTGCCTCATCCACGCGGTACGGGGCCTGAGAGATTCAAGGGAGGATCTTGCTCCTTCGGCGCCCGGCACACACTGTGGCCGGAGCTCTCCCGCGCGGATTCAAGCGGCCTTTATGCAGTTGGCCGGGTCATCATCGCACGCATTCCGGAAGAGTGGGGCGTCGGTACCCGATGCACGGAACAAGTAGTGGGACGGTTGTCTCGCATTACCTTTTCTTTACACTTCTTGGGCAGACGTGGGTGACCCGACAGGGGGAGGGCGATGACGTTGCAGCGGTACGCGACGACCGCGGGGGTCGCGCACGGCGCGATGCCCGCGCAGCCGGGAGCACGCGCCCGGGAATTGCCCGGCACGCATGCACCCGTCGTGCGGGACCTGCGCGAGCGCGCCGGGCGCAGCCCGCGCGGGCTCCATTTCGCGACAGGCGATGTGGTGGTGGTCTCCGGGCTGCCCGGAGGCGGAAAGTCGACACTGATCCGGCGGGCTGTGGCCGTACGGGCCATCGACTCCCAGGACACCCGGGACCGCTGGGCGCAGCGGGTGCCCCGCTTACTCCCGTACGCCCTCTACCGCCCGCTGGTCCGCGTCGCCCATTACTGGGGACTCTGGCGGGCGCTGTGCTCCGGTGAGTCCGTCGTCGTCCACGACTGCGGGACCCAGGCATGGGTGCGGGGCTGGCTGGCCCGGCACGCCCGGCGCTGCGGCCGCACGCTGCATCTCGTGCTGCTCGACGTCACCTCCCAGGAGGCCAGGGAGGGCCAGCGCGAGCGTGGGCGCGGAGTCTCCGGATACGCCTTCGCCCGGCACCGCAGGGCCGTCGGCCGGCTGCTGCGGGACACCGAGGCGGGCGACCTGCCGCTCGGCTGCTCCTCGGCGGTGCTGCTGGACCGGGAGGCGGCCGGGATGCTGGCGTGCATCACGTTCGTCGACGCCCGAGGGGCGGGACTGCCCTGAGGGTCCTTCTTTTCGGATCAGGCCCCGCGCGCCCCGCATGATCCGCGCAGGAGAGGCGCCGGTAGCCGGTCGTCCGTCAGCGCGGAGGGGCGCGCCGGAGTTACTGTTCTGCGGCAAGGCTTGGGTGAGAAGGGGAAGCAGCGCAGTGGACATTCCGGCACCGGTCCAGAACCATCCGCAGAGCGGATGGCCGGCCAATGAGCTCGAAGAGGTGCTGGTTGCCTCGCTCGGCAGCCCGGAGGCGGGCGGCCGGCTCGTCGAAGTGCTCAGCCGCGGTCACCTCTGGGTGCCGCTTCCCAACGGCGGGGGCCCCGATGCCCCGTCGCTCGACCTGCCGACGGTGGAGATCGAGGGCGCTCCGTACGTCCCCGTCTTCAGCTCCGAACATCAGTTCCTGCAGTGCGTCGGCACCCATATGTCCTTCACCGTGGCGCCCGCCGTCGAATTCGCCCGCGGGCTGCCCCCGCAGCTCGGCATAGCGGTCAACCCGGGCGGCGCCGTCGGCATGCCGCTGCCGCCGCTCGCCGTCGCCGAGCTCTGCCGCGCCGGACGCACCTCGCTGGACGGGCCGGCCACCGGCGGCCGGGTCCGGCTGTACGAGCCGGACTGGCAGGAGGAGCCCGTCGATTTCCTCGCGGCCGCGGCCGGGGAATTCGAGGAGAGCGGCGTCGTGCGCACCGCCCGCCGGACGCTGGCCAGCATCGAGGGCGGCGATCCCGTTCTCTTCATAGGCGTCGAGTTCTCCACCTGGGACGGCGCGGGGCGCAACGCCCCGATGGACGCCCTGGGCCGCGCACTGGGCCGTGTCGAGGTGCCCTGGCCGGTCAATCTGGTCCTGCTCGACGTGGCGCAGGACCCGGTCGCCGACTGGATGCGGGCCAGGATCCGGCCGTTCTACCAGCGCGAGGGTTACTAGGGCGTGTTTCGAAAGTCCCGCCTGCCTGGCGACGCCTGGCACGCACGCGCGCTGCGTTGTCGGGCTCGCCCCGATACGCCCAGTATCGG